>CANETR010000360.1 GCA_947441325.1 Saprospiraceae bacterium | reverse complement strand
TTGGTATAAGGTAAAAACCCTAAATGGCAATGAGGGCTGGATTTCGGAAATCTGTGTTCAATTCTTTAATGAGGAAGAAAACAAGCAAATAAGCTCGATGAATGAAGATGAAGCTATTAACAAAAATACTTCACCTAAATCAAAAGCTCAGGCGCAGTCAAAAATTGATTCCACATTGTTAAGAAATTTCAAAAGCAGACTCAATGCAATAAACACAAATGACCGATTGGCCTTTCAAAATGCAGTTTCTCTTTTCGAGGACAGCTTTCAAGGAAAAGCCAGCGCCACAGCAGATATAGCTTTTGCTGATCTAATGTCATTTCACGAAAAGGTCTTTATCGCCTGGCCAAATAAGACTAGCCCGGCAGCCTATCAGCATCTTGCCAGCGAAATTAAAAATTATGGCTCAGCAAATTTGGACTATGATGCTACAAGTAAAGAGCTTAGTGCTAATTACTTAGACTTTGGACTCAAGAAAAACAGCAAGGTTTATCTCAGAAGGAACTTTGACCAGCTCATGCGCAAATTTTTACGTTTATTGACAGTTGCCATGCAGGTTTATTTGGAACAAAGTGCGCTGGAAAGTGAATCACCAGCTGTAGTGGATGGCGAAATCAACATTCCTTTGACTGAAATTGCGGCATATGCTGTTTTTTGGGATAAATATTTATCACGCTATCCAAATTCAGCGGTTAGCCTAGAGGCTAAGCAGCTCAGAAAAAGATACAGTGCCCTTTTAATCGAGGGCGAAGGAAAAATGTCGGCATTTCAGGATAAGAAATTGCAAACGCAATTCAAGAATGCATACCTGGCTATGACCACACAAATGGGGGTTTCTCCTCTAATTAAATCCTTCAAAGCATATTATGAAATTTTGGAAAATGCAACATTCAAGGAAAATAACAAAACCAAGGAATTTGCATCAAGTATCCTTTCTGGATTATAACAAGTTTCCAAATCTCCATCAACTTAAACTCAGCTTCTGATAAATTTAATGTCCATGCAATTTTCAATTTTTATGGAATGGGCTATGTTGCAGCGCCCTTTTTTCGCATCACTGGTTCATCCAAGACCCGATGTTGAAAATTCCATCGCCTTAGACCTGAGCAGAGCACATGCTATTCCCGAAACAAATTTGCGCAACCCTTTGGCATTTGAGAATTATCTACTTAGCAGGTTTGAGAAAACTGGAATAATGATAGCCTTGGGTGGTTATCTCGAGCCCAGAAATCTATATAGAGATGCCCAGCTTTTTAATAAAACTAATGATGAGGAAGAGCGATACATACACCTGGGGGTTGACATTTGGATGAGCGCTGGCACTGAAGTTTATGCTCCATTGGAAGGAAAAGTACACAGCTTTGCAGACAATGCAGGTTATGGAAACTATGGCCCTACAATTATTTTGGAGCACAATCCTGCAGCTGATATTCGTTTTTACACCTTATATGGGCATTTGAGTCAGGCAGACTTAGAGACTGTTTCTATTGGAAAAAGAATTGAAAAAGGACAATGTTTTGCTCATTTGGGCAAAGCTGAAGAAAATGGCTATTGGGCCGCGCATCTTCATTTTCAGATTATTTTAGATATTGGGAACAATTTTGGCGACTACCCGGGAGTAGCCTCGGACAAGATGTTGGCATATGAAAAATTCAATTGTCCTGATCCAAACATTATCATCAACTGTCCCCTAATTTAGATTCTTTTTTTAGTAAAGATTCTATTGTATGTTTTGTAAACAAAACTTATAAGCTCTTTATTATTAGGAAAATCGAGGTAGGTTTTTGGTGGATTACTAAGGTATTGTTCCAATTCCTCGATACTGATACCAAATTTTTTGGCAATATATTTTTTATCCTCTTCGATTAGTTTTTCATCATAGGGCTTGTACAACAACTCATTCATTGCTTCTTCCCTATTGATTTGACCCGCACAGATTTGTGCCGACAAGGTAGTTCGGCGATAATCCATCTTATATTTTTCGGGCATTGCATAAGACTGCCAGAAGGCTGTTATTTTCGATTCATGATGTTTGCCTCCATAGTCTTCCCAGCCGTAATTTTCAATCAAAAACTGCTTTGCCTTATCCTTATCGTAGGGTATGTAATTTAAAGGGTAAACTGTTTTTATGTTTTTTGCAAACTTGTAGTAAAATTCACCCAAAATACCCACTGTAGGAATACTCTTCAGGGCTTTTTTGGAATATTTTCTCACAATGTATTTGTACAATTTCATATCCTTGTACACATGATATCCCATTTGAAGGGGCATAATAGCCTCGCTGCTAAGGTTACCGCCAGAGAAAATATATTTAATGCCATATTGAGCGGCCGCCTTGTAAATGCTGGCCAGAATGGCAATATCGGTGGGCATCTCAAGATCAACGATAGAGGATTTCAAAAAGCCTAGTTGAATTTCACGAAACTCTTCCCAATCGAGCACTTGACAGTCATATTCAAAGCCCAACTTATCGACCATAGTGGCGACATTTTTTACGGAAATTTTGGTATCCCAGCCATTGTCCATGTGAAAAAGAAGTGGACGAAGTCCATATTCCTTGCACAAATGAGCTGTGTAAGAACTGTCAACACCGCCGCTTACTCCCACAATACAATCGAATTTTCTGTTTTTACCCGCCTCTTTTACTTTCTTAAGTATTTGTTCCCATTGTTCATCTGAAACCTGGGGAATATAGGTAAGCTTTGCAATCCTTTGCAGATAATCTTCGCAGTGATTACAGTTTCCTTTTTCATCGAATTGGATAAAAACATCAGTTGTATTATCCATCACACATCTGTTACAGATTTTATACTCCTGTACGCTCATAGCTGAAACTGTAAGTTTTTACTTGTGGATAATTGATGAGCACTCCTTTCATTTGGCCTTTGTAGATGAACATACTGCCTGCTGCTAAACCATTAATACCAGTCTCACGATACAGATTTTCAAGATCTTCTTTTTTGGAAGCACCGCCAAGTGCAACCATAGGTATACTTAACTTTTTAGCTATATTTTTTAGAAAATCCATATCATAACCATTCATAGCACCATCTTTCGAAAGCGATTGCATGATTATTTCCCCAACACCTGCCTCTTCCATTAGAAGTGCCAGCTTAAGTGGGTCTTGGCTAATTGCTTTTTTATTTGGAGAATATACAAATGTCCTCCCTAAAAAATCTTTTTTATAATCAATACAAACTGAAATGGTTGATGAACCGAACTCCTCACAAAGTTTCTTTACAAAATCAGGATTAGAAACTGCCTCGGCGCCAATTATCACTCTTTCAACACCATAACTGAGTAATTTTTTAACGCTTTCAATTGAATTTATGCCTCCACCTACCGAAAAAGGCATATTAGCTTCCTCTCCTATTTCTTTAATCAGATCAAGATTTATACTTCTTTTTTGTGCCGTTGCACTTATATCCAACAGTACTAGTTCATCTGCTTTAAGGTCATTAAATATTCGTACAGCATTGATGGGGTCGCCAATGTATTTAGGGCTGGAAAACTTTACAGTTTTCACCAACTTATCGTTGTCGAGCAGTAGAACAGGGATTACTCTGGGGCGATACATCTATAGT
>CANETR010000359.1 GCA_947441325.1 Saprospiraceae bacterium | reverse complement strand
TGTAACATTGAAAAAACAGGCTATGATAGTGCTGGTTTACAAACATTACTGCTCGAAAAAGCAAAGGTTGCTGTAGTTCCAGGCCTTCCCCGTTGGTTTGGAGAAGGAGCTGCAGGACATATCCGCATTTGTTTTTCAACTTCAGAGAATATTTTGACTGAAGCATTTTCAAGAATTCGCCAATGCCTAAATACCGTTAAGTAGTAATATGTCCAAAACCGATAATAGAAAATATGTCGTTATAGGCGGGGGAATAGCAGGTGTGAGCTTAGCTATTAAACTTCATCTTTCGGGTTTGAATGTTGTACTTTGCGAAAGGGATAAAAATATCCCTCTGAGAGGAAATGCTTTTCTGATGCATTCGGATGGGCTTTCAACACTTCAGTCTTTATCCGATAAGAATGAAGAAATCATTTTGCCCGGAAAAACCATTGATACTTTTTTGCTAAAAAAACCAGATGACAGAGAGGTAAAATACCTCAAAATGGAACCCTGGCAATGTATCAAAAGAAAAGATATTGTTGATCATCTTTATAAAATTCTACCTCACTCCATATTAAAATGCGACAGAGCTTTCTCTCATTTCGAATATAAAGGCAAAAAAGCAATAAAAGCTGTTTTTAAAAATGGGGAAACCGAAAGTGGTGATGTTTTTATTGGTGCCGACGGGGCAAGATCTACTGTAAGAGAACAAATTTTCGAGCATCCAAATTATAGCCCTGTTGAGGTAAGAGAAGTAGTAGGAATTGCCAATAACCCCAAACTTATAGAAGAAAAGCCAACTACTTTTAATAAGTATCTTTCCTCAGACAAAGGACTATCTTTTGGATTTATACCTACATCTGAAACTGAGATGGTTTGGTTCATGCAATACGATGTGAGATTGTACAATCTTGAAAATGAAAGTGCTGAAGATCTAAAGAAAATGTGCTATGAACTACTCAAGCATTTTCCTGAAAATGTAAAAAAAGTACTCGACAGCAGCGATTTTAAAGATGCCTACCTTTGGCATGCCCGCGATTTTGATATTTTGCCCACATTTCACAAAAACAATGTTGTACTGATTGGCGATGCCGCACATCTGGCTTTACCTTTTACCAGTGCTGGCACTACCAATGCCCTTATTGATGCTAAAGTTCTGGGTGATCTTATTTTAGAAAAGCAACAGACTGCTGCCGCATTTAAAGCATTTTACAATAAAAGAGTTGACATTGTAAGAGAACATCTGGAACTTGGCCGAGAAATAAAAGATAGCTTTCTAAATCACAATTACGTATCAATAGATGACATAAAAGTGCCGCTTATAACGCACCAAAGCATTAAAAACAAAACCGCGCCCAAGTATAAAAAAGTCAATCTGCTCTACTTCACCGATCCGATCTGTTCTACCTGCTGGCTTATGCAACCACAATTGCGCAAGCTAATTATCGAATATTCAGATTATCTGGAGATTGATTACTGCATGGGAGGTTTGCTGCCATCATGGGAAAACTATCCCGGAAAAACGATAAGAAATAAAGATGATGCCTATAAGTATTGGGAAAGTTTATCGAGCGATTTTGCCATGCCTATAAATCCTGATGTCTGGAAAAAAGATCCGCTTATGTCCTCTTTTCCACCCTCTATAGCATTCAAGGCAGCACAAATACAAGACAGAGAAAAAGCAATTGTTTTTTTGCGCAGACTAAATGAGCAATTGTTTGTAAAAGGCAATAATATCAGCAACAATGAAATTATCATAGATGAAGCTTACGAATCGGGGCTTGACATTGCAAGACTTCTGCGTGACATCAAAGAAAAGGCTAAAGAACTTTTTGAAGAAGATCTGAAGCTGGCTTCTGAACTTTATGTTAAAAGCATGCCTACTTTTATTTTTACCGATAGATTTGACAACTCAGTAGTACTAAAAGGCCTCCAGAGTTTCGATGCTTTTGCTAAAGTGATGAAGTCATTTGTTCCTGAAATAGCCGATTTAAAAAAACAAACACTAAAATCCATTTTCAATAAATACGATAGCCTCACCTCCATTGAATATGCATTTTTAAGGGATCTAAGTCTTGAAAATGCAGAAAAAGAATTGGAAAAAAATTACAAAAAAGGAATCGTCGACAAAAAAAAGGTATTCGATGAGAGAATCCTTTGGGTTTTGAATAAAACCGAAAGATGAGTGAAGGCTCGATGAAACTTTAGTTATCTCAACCTGAGTCAGTTTATTTTCTACTCCTAATAATTTTGGTTGCCAAAACCAAAAAATACTTTATTTTTGCATCTCTCCGAAAGATAGCTATTGATTAAACAGGCATTTGCCTACACAATATTGAGCAGATTATGCGCCTCAAAAGCCTTGAACTAAAAGGTTTCAAAAGTTTTGCCGAAAAAACAGTCATCAACTTCAATGAAGATGTTATTGGTGTGGTGGGCTCTAACGGCTGTGGAAAATCAAATATTGTAGATGCCATACGTTGGGTTCTTGGCGAACAAAAAACCAAGCAACTCAGGTCAGACAGTATGACCAATGTAATTTTCAATGGCACCAAAAGCAGAAAGGGCGCAGGTTTTGCCGAGGTAAATCTCATTTTTGAAAATAATAAGGGGGTACTTCCCACTGAATTTCAAGAAGTATCTATTAAAAGAACCTTATATAAAGATGGCAGCGGTGAATATTATCTCAATGCCGTAAAGTGTCGTTTGAAAGACATCACCAATCTTTTGGCAGATACAGGGATGGGACCCGATTCCTATGCCATTATTGCACTTGGGATGGTAGACGACCTGCTTGCCGACAAAGACAATAGCCGTTTGCGCTTATTCGAACAGGCAGCTGGGGTATCGAAATACAAACAAAGAAAAAAAGAAACGCTCAGTAAACTGCATCAGACCGAAGAGGATTTGGCAAGGGTGGAGGATTTACTTTTCGAAATTGAAGGGCAGGTAAAAACCCTGGAGAAACAGGCAAAAAGAGCAAAACGATATTTGGAAATCAAAACCGAATATAAAACCCTGAGTATAGAACTGCATTGTATAAAAATCAACGGCCTTAAGAAAAATTATAAGACCCTCGAACAGCGCATCAGTCAGGAAAAAATCGCACTCGACCTTTCAGAAAAAGAGGTCGAAAAACTCGAAAAGCAGGTAGAAAAAGCAAAATCTGCCCATTTGGATCAGGAACAACAGCTGTCTCATTCTCAAAAACAACTGAATGCGCTGGTCTCCAAAATAAAAAATAAGGAGAATGACTCAAAAATGCTTTCTCAAAAAACCTTGTTCATTCAACAGAGCAATGAAAAACTGGAAAGTAGAATTGAGGCCTCTGTCCTGAAAATGGCTGAGACTGATAAAAATATTTCGAAATTCCAGGCTGAAGTAAAAGCAGAAGAGGAAATTTTGGAGATTTATAGTGCTGAAATGCAGGAAGCCTTTGATGAATTGGAAAAAATCAGAAAAAAGCATGGCGACCTGAAATCTGAACTAGAAAATTACATTCAACAGCAAAAACAGCTCAATAACAGAATTGTAGATGCTGAAAAACAGATCGCTGTAAACAATTCCCAACAGGAAAATCTACGCCGTCAAATTCAGCAACTAAATG
>CANETR010000358.1 GCA_947441325.1 Saprospiraceae bacterium | reverse complement strand
GATTGCTGATAAGTCTCAGGTATTCTTTCCTGGTAATCGGCAAAAGTACTGTGAATGGCACAGAATGCACCTGCACTGCTGCCCCCGATAAAGATTTTATTGGGATCGATATTGAACCAACTGGCATTTTTTCTAAAAAAACGCATAGCAGCACTCATGTCCTGTGCGCCTCTCCATACCGCTCTTTTTATAGAAGCCGAGCTAGCCACATCAAAACCAGTTCTGTATTCGATACAAGCAGTGACATATCCCCAGTGCGCCAGTGTGTCGCAGAGTGCCTGCACATCATCGTTGTCTTTGTTGCCTACCAATAAGGTGCCGCCCATAAAAGCTACGTCTATAAAACCACCGCCATGCGCCACAATCACTACGGGTCTATCAACAACACTGTCCGTAGGAGGCGGCATAAATATATCCATTACCAAATCTTTTCCTATAACCGTTTCAGAGCCTAGAGAGGCTGCAATAAGCTTTGGGGCATTTTTACTATAAACTACATTTCTAAAAATCTGAATCGAGCTGAATGTTCGTTCTTTGTACCTGTTGCCACAATCAGATTGAGAGAAAGACATTGGCATAGCAATAAGAAAAATTATTGCCTTAAGTACTGAGTTGGAGAATTGTTTGATGATTTTATCCATAATCTTAATCTTGTCAGTTCAAACAATATTAAAAACTAAATTTGGAATCAGATTTTTACCTTCAGCCAGCGATTTGACTTCAGATAAATTATGGATATGATTAAAGAGGAAACCAAATAAACTCCATCAGCCATCCATGCTATTTCCAAGCTACATTTTAAGAAGCCAATAACCACATATACATATATCATGTATAGCAGAACACAGGTAACCTGAATATAAAGCGCAACTTTAGTAGCGCCTGTTCCGACAAGACCATTAAAATAGATAACACTGATAGAAAATAAACCAAGAACAACATATAGCACCCACATGATCTTTTTTGCATAGGGTAATATATTTTGGTCATCAGTTACAAGCCCCAATACAAAGTCTGGGAAGAAAAGTAGTGATAAACATAAGCTCATGGTTACGGCAAAGCATAAAATAGCCGTTTTTGTGATGGCATCCCAAACCTCCCTCAGCTGCTTTTTGCCAATAAGATTACTCACAATGGTATTAATTCCTGATGAAAAACCCCATGCAGGGATCATAAACATCATGAAAATACTTTTGATAATTTGAGAAACTGCTGCTTCGTTAGGGCCTAATTGCTCAATCAATACAAAGAAGAAAAACCAGCTTCCCAAACTTGCAACAGCCTGCAATACCATTGGTATTGACAAGTTTATTTGCGCTTTGATGATATTGACATCTATTTTTGGATATTTAAAAAGATTAAATACCCTGATTTTTTTGTCAAATATCATATAAATAAGAAAAATGACAAAAGCGACCACTTCAGATAGGGTAGAAGCTAGAGCAGCGCCGCCAATACCCATTTTAGGCATGCCAAGGTTGCCGTAAATTAGTCCATAATTGAAAAATACATTAGTCAAAAGCATGACTATAGCGTTGTATATCAATATGGTTGTTCTAGACATTCCGGAATAAAAAGCCAATGCAACAACGCCCATATAGCTAAAAAATACCCCATAACTACGATAGTCCAAATATTCTATACATGACTTGTAAATATCCTTATTACTAATGAACCAGCCAAAAATGGTGCTGCTGCCGAATTTCATAATTGCAAACATAATTATAGCCAGCAACAATGAAAAAGCTGCCATTGCATGGGTGATTACCCCAATTTCTTCATTGGCTTCAGTTCCTGTCCTGCGGGCAATCATGAGTTGACCGGCTCTGGTGAAACTATAGCCAATTGTAGTAACTAAAAGGTAAAATACACTTGCAAGGCCTATTGCTCCTAAATACTCAACTTCCTTTCCTTCTACTCTGCCAAGGAAAAAAGTATCCGTGAGTTGAATCAGATTTTGTACGGCTGATCCAATCATTATAGGAAGTGAAATTTGTAATATGCTTCTATAGGTGACCATTTGGTTTTGTATATTTTGTTTCGGTTTATTCTTTACTGTTGTAGGCAATATTAACCGATTCAATAAAATTCAAAATTTCTTCTCGGCCTGTTTTTGTTTCGGAAGAACTTATAAAGTATCTGGGAAATTCTTCCCAATTTTGCATAAAAGCAGATTTGAAATCCTTCAAGAAGTTTTCATTTTTTTGAGATTTTTTCTTATCCGTTTTGGTGAAAACTATGACAAATGGAACCTGATGCTCGCCCATCCAATCGGCAAAGGCTAAATCAGCTTCCTGTGGGGGCACGCAACTGTCTATTAGCAAAAAAGCACATTGAAGTGATTCTCTTTTGGACAAATATTCATCGGTCATTTTTTTGAAAGAATGGCGAACATGCCCGGGGGTTTTTGCAAAACCATATCCGGGCAAATCAACAATGTACCATTTGCCGTCCATGTCAAAATAGTTGAGATGTTGCGTCTTTCCTGGAGTAGAGGAAATCCTTGCCAAGCCTTCTACACCGGTTATCATGTTTATCAGTGACGATTTGCCCACATTTGAACGCCCTATGAAGGCATACTCCGGACGGTCTGCCTTTGGACAACTTTTCAATGCAGGAAAACTGCCTAAAAATTTTATTGTTTTGATAATCATTTAGCCTAATCTCAAACTTTGTTATAATATTCGTGTTACTTTTGCAGTGTTTATTTCACAGATAAGTCTGCAAATATCGCAAACCACTTACAAATTGTTTGATTAGTTAAGTTTTTTTTTCGTTTTAAGTGTAAATAGTAGCAATGAATCTTGAAAAAATTAAATCTGAAGAGATAAAACCCTACGAACAGGATGCTGAAAAGAAACAGCAAGTCTCTAAAATGTTCAATAATATCTCTGGGAAATATGACTTTCTTAATCACTTTCTCTCTGCCGGTATTGACCGTAGATGGCGGAAAAGAGCCATATCTAAACTAAAGGATATCAATCCAAAACAACTTTTAGACGTTGCGACAGGAACAGGCGATTTGGCCCTCGAAGCACATAAGCAGTTGAAGCCCGAAAAAATTATCGGAATAGATATTGCAGTCAAAATGTTGGAAATTGGAAGAACCAAGTTAAAAAGAAAAGGGCTTACGGAAATTATTACTTTTGAAGAAGGAGATTCAGAAAATTTACCTTTCGAAGACAATAGTTTCGATGCTGTTATCGTTGCTTTTGGAGTAAGAAATTTTGCCAATGTAGAGAAAGGACTTCAGGAAATGATTAGGGTCTTGCGCCCCGAAGGGAAATGTGTTATCCTGGAATTTTCAAAACCTAAGGTTTTTCCTATAAAACAGTTGTATAATTTCTATTTCAGTTCTATCTTGCCTGGAATTGGTCGTATAACCTCAAAAGATAAAAAAGCTTATTCATATCTTTACGAATCTGTTCAGGCTTTTCCCGAGGGTAAAGATTTTGAACAACTATTACAAAAATTAGGATTAAATCAGACATCATGCGAAGCATTAACCATGGGTATCTGCTCAATTTATACCGGTACAAAACAGTAACTGCTTTTGTATTAGCGACTTTTTTAATTTTGTCGGGTCTAAAAG
>CANETR010000357.1 GCA_947441325.1 Saprospiraceae bacterium | reverse complement strand
GAATGAACCGAGGCTATGCCGAGCTCCACGAAGTGAAAGAGGAAAGATTGAAAGAGGAAAGTTTTTCCTAAAGGCTTTAGCCTTCAGGAAAAACAATAGCAGAGGAGCGCGGTATTTTAATGCCGATGCACTAGGTTAAATTTTACCACAAAGTGCACAAAGTTATACACAGAGCACCACAAAGACTTATTAGCCAAGTAGGTCAATCCGTAAAAATCAGTATTAACGAAGTTAATCTGTCTAAATCAGTATTGACCACTAAAAATCTGTGTTACTCAGTTTCATCTGCCTAGGACAAAGTCCTTATCTGTGTTTTATGTAGATGAAAGAGGAAAGAATGAAAGAGGAAAGATTGAAAGAACCTAAGAGGCGTTTATGTTGAGGGTTTACCACAGGCATTCTTTTAAATTCTAACTTCTACCTTTATTATTCAGATTTTCTGCTTCTTTGCGTAATAAAGATTAAAAGCGTTCTCTGCGCCTTTGCGAGAAATAGTCTTTTTAGTATGAAAGAGGAAAGATAAAAGTATAAAAGTACGGAGTAAATAGGTACAAGATGCTATTTATCAGTAGTATACAACTGTGAATTTTGTTTAAACAAATATTACTACACAAAGAAAGCCGCTATGCCTAGCGACAAAATTGAAAAGAATTAACTTATTCAGTTTCCTTAGGAGATAAGGAATGTAGAGTAGTCAGTGAGTTTTTTCAGTTAAAACCCTTTTAACTAAATGGGGACTTAAAATCTAATTGTTTAAATCTGAAACGTTATTCAGCTTGGGCATAGGCCGTTTCGACCAAATCTCTATAAAATCCATTGTCGACTTTCATAAGCTCGGCATGCGTGCCGGTCTCCAATACTTTTCCTTTGTCGAGCACAAGGATGCTATCAGCATGTTGAATGGTTGACAACCTATGTGCAATGATGATGGATGTTCTTTTTTCAATCAGTTTTTCGATGGCGTGCTGTATAATTCCTTCAGTTTCGGGGTCAATCGCTGAAGTAGCCTCGTCAAGAATCAAAATTTTAGGATTAAAAACCAGGGCTCTCACAAAAGAAATCAGCTGTCTTTGCCCCATCGAAAGCGTTGCCCCTCTCTCCATCACCTGATAATTGTAATCGCAGGGCAGACGCATGATAAATTCATGTGCGCCAATCATTTTTGAAGCATCAATTACCTGTTCTAAACTGATATTTGGATCTTTAAGTGTTATATTTTCGAAAACTGTTCCCGAGAATAGAAATACATCCTGCAATACTATGGCAATCTGTTTTCGAAGGCTGAATAATTCATAATCTCTGAGTTCTGTACCGTCAATGAATATTTTTCCTTTGTGAATTTCATAAAATCGATTCAGGATATTGATGATTGTTGTTTTTCCTGCCCCTGTACTACCAACAATTGCCATCGTTTTACCTGAATCAAGGCTAAATGAAAGTCCATTAAGCGTCCAGTTACTGATTTCAGATGCTGATTTGTCCTGATCGTAAGTGAAGTAAACATCTTCGAAAACGATGTCACCTTTTAGGTTTGTAGCAGGGTGACTGCCGTTGTTGGCTACATTTTTATCATTATCCAAAATTTCGAAAACCCTATTCGCCGCAACCATACCCATTTGCAGGGAATTAAATTTGTCGGCAAGCATGCGCACCGGGCGGAAAAGCATTCCAAGATAGAGTGGAAAGGCAACCAAAACACCCAGTGTTAGCTCAGACTTCAGTACTGCAGAGGTACCGTACCAAACCATAAGGCCTAAAGAGGCTGCTGATAATATTTCCACTACCGGAAAAAAGACCGCATAATAAAAAATGGAACGGATATTAGCCTTGGTGTAAGTTTGGTTGATTTTTTCAAATTTATCCCATTCGCGTTGTTCCGCATTAAAAATCTGCACAATACGCATTCCACTTATGCGCTCCTGAAGGAAAGCATTCATTTTTGAAACCTGCGATCGTATAATTTCGAATGATTTTTTAACTGATTCTTTAAACCAGATCGATGACCAAATCAATAAAGGCAAGGTAGTAAGACAAACCAAGGTAAGTGGCCAGCTGGTGTAAAACATTATGCCCAGCACGAAAACTAGGGTCAAAATATCGGCAATAATGGTTATAACACCTTCTGAAAAGACAGAATTGATGGTTTCAATGTCGTTGATGGTTCTTGTTGTAGATGTACCAATAGGCGTTCTGTCAAAATATGAGAGTCTTAAACTATTGATATGATTAAACACTTTAACTCGTAAATCACGAATGATTGATTGACCCAACCAACCTGTGCTGTAAGTAAAAATGTAAGCCAAAACTCCCTCCAGCATGAGTGTTGCACACAGCAGTGCTATCATAATCATCAGCCCTTCGTTATCAGGAATAATAATATGATTATCAACCGTATATTGAACCAAATAAGGTCTTATGATAGATACTGGCGCAAGGATAACTGACAAAAAAGCAGCCAGTATAAAAACCTGACGATAATTGTCAGTAAGTCTGTAAATTCTCTTTAAGAGTTTTGTATCGCTGTAAGTTCTAATATTTTCCTTTTTCTGATTCATTCTACTTAGTATTGAACTAATACGGTTTCATCGTAAACACGGAGTGACTGTAAAAGTTTGAAATCATTGTCATCTTGGCATTTCACCATAAGTCCTATAAAGTTATTATTTTCAGTACCATTGATAAAGTCCATTGTAAGCACTTCAAGTATTCTCCATTTACCAACAGCAGTGCCTTCTGATAATTTTACATAAATCGACATTGCAGCGTCTACAGATCCTTCAAGAATTTCTCCAAGTAGGACAATTTCAAGTTTGTCCTTGAAACCATAAACTACAGAAACTCTGAATGCTGCTCTGTTTTGTTGATTAAGATTCATGGCGATGTAATTTTGAAATGAGACAGTTTTTAAACAAAGAATTTAAGAATCACAAAATTAGTACTTTATTGTCACAAAAGCCATTTTCATTATTTTTAAGCTGCTTTTTTGTTATTTTTTTAACCACTGTTTTATTAATTTAAATTAATCAACTATCTTGAAGTCCAAATCTATAAACATAGTCTGCCTGTTTGACCTTCAGGCAGTATTTTTTTTGATGAAAGCCCGAAAAACCTGAACTTTAACCCTACACTAACCCAGAAGAGATCATGAGCGCATCCTTCGATATATTGGCCAAAATGCCATTCCCCGGCCTACGTTCCTATGAACCAAGCGAGAAGGAAATGTTTTTTGGTCGTGACAGACAGCTGGACGAACTTTTAAGAAAAATAAGATCAAACAGATTTTTAGCCGTTGTCGGAAATTCTGGCAGCGGAAAATCTTCCCTTGTCAAAGCCAGTCTTGTTCCTAAACTTCAGGAAGGCTTTGCCGGACAGGCAGGACAGAATTGGAGAATAGCCATTTGCAGCCCCGGCAATAATCCCATTGCAAATTTGGCCAACAAACTTGCACAGCGCAATGTGTTACACAACGATGACAAAATGGATCCAAATTATCCATCAGTTATCGAAAATACGCTTCGCAGAGGTAGTTTGGGAATTGTAGAGGCTTACAAAAGTGCTGCTGGCGATAAGGATAATCTCATCATTATTGTTGATCAGTTTGAAGAAATTTTC
>CANETR010000356.1 GCA_947441325.1 Saprospiraceae bacterium | reverse complement strand
CTCAAATAAGCTATTTCATTTTTTCCCAATGATTGAACTGAAAATTCACTGCTTAGCGAATTATTGGTCAAGCGAACGAGTTTACCCTCCTTATCGGCAAGACTGTAATAAAACAGATCGGTTTTGGCATCGAGTGAGGCATCGCTTTTATCGGTTTTTAACTTATCCTGCGGACGATTAGAGGCGAAAACAATGCCGGGGCCATTGCCAAAGTTTACGGCAACAGCATTCAAATCATCCCATTTGTCGGAACTGATTGCTTTGGCCTCGGTACCTTTCAGAATATAGAGGTCGGAATATCCGCCCTTCATAGCTGTAAGAATTAAATCTTCCCCACTTAGTGCCGAAACGCTCAACACTCTTTCAACTCCCTTTATCTGTTTGCTTTGTAGTTTTGAACTGGGATTTTCAGCGTTCAGGCTGGCAACATAAACCTTGTCGTCTTTTTCAAAAATAAGCACCAATTCTGTACTATTCTTTTTCCAGCTTATGAGCGGGTAGTTATCATCAATATCTTCCGTCAAATCTTTTAGTCCGCTTTTCCAGACTTTCTTTGATTTTTGCGTTTCAACATCTGTCAAAACAAGCCAATGTTCTCCCTGATAATGTTCGCTGTGTGCCAGATATTTCCCATTGGGGCTGATCGAAATTTCTTTGACCAATGCACTTCTTTTCTGAACGGCATCTATTTCGCCGGCATTTGGAAAAAAGCGGTTTCTATTATCCTCGTTATAGCGATTTGTAAAATAATTATACCAATTTGTACCGGCGATGGTGTAAAAACTGCTGCCGAAGACATAGAGAAATCCACTTTCTACACTTCTGTTGATGCGGGTAAGATAAAGCAGGTTTGATATTGAGGCAGTTCCGTGATTTCGGGCAATATAATGAAAAAGTGAACGTCCGGCCAATATTGGATTCTGGGCGGCGAGTTCCAAATAGTTAGCATACTTTTTCGAAAAAATAACTTCCCTCAACTCATCATCGGCCATGGTATTCCATTCCTCGGTGCAATAGGCTATAAGACCCTCGGTGTACCAGTTTGGAAGATTTAACAACACCGAGTTTTGTACAACTTCCTGAAGATTATTGCCAAAAAGCATACGGTTTACCAGACAACGCGCAATGCCTTCCCGAACTAATTTTTTCAAGTTAGCGTGATTGCCATCGAAATAAATGAGAATTTTATTGTCAAGCAATTTTGTACTGCCACCGGTATTTATAGCAGGCGTAACCAAGCCTACGTTGCTTTGTGCAAAATCGCTGAAGTCGGTATAGACGATGATTTCAATTTTTTGTCTGACCTGATATTCCAAAATAGATTTAAGTTCCATATAGGCGGTCTCTGCCGTTGGAACCAAATATTTCATCATATCTTCATTATCCTCCGTGAATGAAAAGGCAAAACTGGGCGATTCGTAGCGCAGCCATTTATACTTTTCGTACTGTATTCTATTCTGCCCAAAATTGGAACTGACCAACTGCGCTTTTGTTGTAGCTGCAATGAAGATTAAAGTTGCAACTATGCTGAAAAATCGGTTTATTTGCATATTATGTCTTTGGCCCAAATTGCCTGAATTGTTTATATTATTGAAAAACAGCTTTTTATACCTTATAAATACAAAGAGCCGCTTTTGTTTGTTCAATTAACTAACTAAAGTAACGCTTTTTTGATAAAATTTGTCCAAAATTATTTCAAAATTAGCCTGTATGATTAATATCAGGCAACTTACAAATGTTTAACTTATGTTGAAAGTAGAATGTTTTGTTTTCAATATGTTTTATGAAAACAGCTTTGTTGTTTACGATGACAGCAAAAAATGTGCCGTTATAGACCCTGGTTGTTATAGTCAAAAAGAGCGCGATGAACTTAAGAAATTTATTGAAAGTAAAGGACTTGAGCCAGTTTTGCTAATAAACACACATTGCCATGTCGATCATGTCTTTGGAAACCGTTTTGTGGCCGAGACCTGGAAACTAAAACTGGCAATTCCCGACGGCGAGCAGCCTGTATTGGAAGCTCTGCCAAAAGTGGCACAGATGTATGCCATTCCGAATGTTCAGCAATCGCCCGACCCGGAAATTCTGTTCAAAGAAGGTGATATTTTCAAAATTGGCAATAGCGAAATGAAAGTTATATCGGCGCCAGGCCATTCGCCTGCAGGTGCCTGTTTTTATTTCGAAAGCGAAAAAATACTGATTGCAGGCGATGTTATTTTCGAAGATTCTATCGGCAGAACAGATTTACCTGGCGGCGACTATGACACCCTTATCAGAAATATAAAAAATAAATTATTGATACTCGATGACGATGTAATTGTGTACTGCGGTCACGGAAACAGCACTACCATAGGCAGAGAACGCCGTCATAATCCTTTCCTGAACTGATTATCAACCATAAAATAACATGAAAAGAACCGAATTAAACGAAATGGGCGAATTTGGGCTCATTAATCATCTTACCAAAAAATTCAGCCTACAAAATAGCTCCTCACTAAAGGGCGTGGGAGATGATGCGGCTGTTATTCAATATGGCAGCGGAAAGGCAACGCTTATATCGACCGATATGCTGGTGGAGAATGTACATTTCGACCTGATATACACACCACTTAGACATCTGGGCTACAAGGCTGTAGTGGTGAACCTTTCAGATATTTATGCCATGAACGCCATTCCCAGGCAAATTTTGGTTTCCATATCAATGTCTAATAAATACTCGGTAGAGGCACTTGAAGAAATTTATGAGGGCATGCGCCTTGCTTGCGAACATTACGGCGTGGATTTGGTGGGAGGTGATACCACTTCCTCTGTAAAAGGAATGACTTTAAGCATAACTGCTGTGGGTGAACAGGAACCCTCTAAAATTGTGTACCGTAACGGAGCAAAACCGGGTGATTTGCTTTGTGTGACTGGCAATCTGGGTGCCGCTTATGTGGGTTTACAATTATTGGAACGCGAGAAGCAGGTTTTCCTGGCTAATCCCAAAATGCAACCTGTATTTGACGGGCAGGACTATCTCATTGGCCGTCTTTTAAAACCCGAGGCAAGAAAAGACATTATTGAATTTTTTGCTGAGGCCTCTATACTGCCTAGCTCTATGATTGATATTTCCGACGGACTTTCGTCTGAGGTGCTGCACCTATGCAATCAATCGAAATCAGGCGCTATTGTCGAAGAAATGCATGTGCCGGTATCGGAACTCACCTACCACAAAGCGCTCGATTTCAATACAGACCCGATTGTATGCGCCCTGCATGGCGGGGAGGATTATGAACTGCTGTTCACTATCAATCCGAAGGATGCTCATAAAATAAAGTACAATCTCGAAATCAGTATCATTGGCGAAATTATTCCAGCTTCGGATGGTGTCAAATTGCAAACCAAAGCTGGTAAATTTCATGATTTGACAGCGCAGGGTTGGAAGCATTATTAATTATGAAGGTAGAAGTTAGAAGGATGAAGGATGAAGGATGAAGGATGAAGGTTGTGAAGTTAGAAGGATGAAGGATGAAATCTGAAGGATGAAATCTGAAGGATGAAATCTGAAGGATGAAATCTGAAGGATGAAATCTGAAGGATGAAATCTGAAGGATGAAATCTGAAGGATGAAATCTGAAGGATGAAAT
>CANETR010000355.1 GCA_947441325.1 Saprospiraceae bacterium | reverse complement strand
TTCACTCTGTCAGAACGGCTTACCAAATACGGTACAGTTCAGTTCAAATGCCAGTGGCCCTGGTATTGACAGTACTTTGGGCGTTTACACATGGACATCCAATCCGCCCTCTTTTGTAAATGCGCTATCTTCCACAAGTATTTCAAATCCTGTGGGTCAGATTGCGGGGTCTCCAGGTGGCGTTGTTCAGTACTACCTGAACTATAATTACGGGGCCTGCGCTGGAAGAGATACGGTAACCTTATTATTTGGTAACTGGGCTGCAGATGTAACACCTGCAAGTCCGGTCATTTGTTCGGGAACCCCAACCAATCTAAGTGCTTCGCCGGGTCAAAGTGCTTGCGGGCCTACTTATAATGTCAATAACATAGCTTATGCGCCCTATTTTGGATCAGCGCTACCGGTACCTTTTAGTGCTAGCTGCTTCAGCAACGACGATTGTTTAAGCGATGCTATTCCTATTGGATTCAGTTTTGAATTTTTCTGTACCCCATACACACAGTTGGAAGTAAGCTCCAACGGATTTGTTACATTTGACCTTGGAACTGGAAATTCGGGCTGCTGTACAGGTGAAAACTTACCTACCAGTGCCCCTTTTGGAGCCAATAACCTTATTGCACTTGCCTGGAGTGACTTAAATCCAGACAACTGCGGTAACGTAAGATATTTCACCACAGGAACTGCACCAAACAGAAGATTCGTTATCGATTACGATCAGGTTTGCTATTTTGGTGGAACTGCTTCTGGTGTTGATGGCCAAATTGTACTGCATGAGACTACCAATATCATCGAAATTTTCTCCACAAATATTCAACCACATCCATTCTCAAATCCTGTAACACAGGGAATTGAAAACGGCGGCGGTACAGTTGGTTACGCGCCAACAGGTAGAAATGCAGCAGTTTTCACAGCCATCAATGATGGTTGGAGATTTACTCCACAGCTGACCTTCCTGCCAACTTATGCTTGGTCTCCCAATTCACAGATTTCTGCTACTAACACACAAAATGTAACTGTATCTCCTTTGAATACAACAACTTATACTGTTTCTGTAAGTGAAGGAGGTTGTACGATGGTCGACTCAGCAGTAGTTACTGTTCAAAACACACTTGCGGCACCTGTTGTAAGTTGCGGAACACCAACTACATCATCTGTAACCTTCAACTGGAATAGCGTAACTGGTGCAAGCTCTTATGAGTACAGTATTGACGGAGGAACTAGCTGGATAAGTGTTGGCAGCAATACTTCTGTAACTATTGGTGGTCTAGCTCAAAATACCCTGCAAAATATTCTGGTAAGAGCTGTTGCTTCTTCAGGCCCATGTCCTACAGGTCCTGCTGGAGCACAGAGTTGCACCAGCAGCAATGTTATCTGTAACGTTCCAGGGGCAGTTCTGAGCCCAATTGATAATAGTTTCTGTGTAGGTTCAAATTCCGGAGTTCAAGTCGATTCTATTTTTGGTGCCAACCTACCTTTTGTAATAGATTTGGGCAATGGTTTAATTGACACTATCACCGCATCGGGACAAATAATTTTTGAAGGAATTGCTCTAGGAAACTATCAGGCAACACTCATTGAATTGTCAACAGGCTGCTTGGATTCCAATGCTGTCAGCTTTACAATTGCTGATATATCTGCTCTCCCTCAGCTCAATGCCTTTATTGGACAAGCTGGTCAGGATTCGGCTTGTGTCTTAGTTGGCGAATCGATTGTATTAAGTGCAGGGGCAAATGAGAATGGCGTAAGCTATTCGTGGACTCCAGCTACAGGCCTGAGCAGTGCAGACAGCTCATCTGTAAATGTACTTGGTATTGACGAGGGTTCAACTGTATACATTGTAACTGCAGACGGCGGTGCTGGCTGTATCAGTACCGACTCAATTATACTTTGTGTTAATCCTGTTGGGTTCCTTGGATTGCCATCAGCATTTTCTCCAAATAATGATGGATTAAACGACATCTTCGGTCCAGTTGGACTTGTTGGAGCAAACGTGAGCAGATTCGAAGTTTACAGCAGATGGGGTCAGTTGGTGCATGACAGCAGCAATGGTCAGTCTTGGGATGGCAAGAGAAATGGTCAGGAGCAGCCCCGAGATGTTTATATCTACATCTTTGAATATAAATTCCCTGCGGATCCTGAACCTAAAACATTACGAGGAATCGTGACCTTATTAAGATAAACAAATATAAACCATAGTAAAAATGGCTGCCTCAGAATTGAGGCAGCCATTTTTTATAACACTATCTAAAAATTATAAATAAAACCTGAGAGCGCATTTACTTCAGGTCAAGTTTACTAATCTTATCACCTATTATAAAGTTTTTCATTTCTTCTTCCAATTCCCTAAATTCAGGCTTTTTGACTGATTTTTTAATTCTGCCCTCGCCTAGTAGATGAATTTCTTCGCAGGTATCGGCCAAGGTAGAAAAAATATGAGAAGAAATCATGACAGTTTTTTTCAATTCTTTAAGCTTCAAAACAATTTCAGTCAAAATGATATTGCTTTGTATATCAACTCCGTTGAAAGGCTCGTCCAAGATAAAAAATTCATTTTGCTGAAGCAGAATAGCCGTTATCGCCAATTTCTTTTTCATACCAGTCGAATAGGTGGAAGCGTATTCATTGAGCGGTAAATCGAATATATTTTTGGATTCGATGTCTACATTTTTAATTCCGCGGGCATTACAGAGCAATCTAATATATTCCTTGCCCGTAATTTTTGTCATAAAAAACGGCTCGGCTGTTAAAAAACCAAGATGATTCTTGAAGGGTTTCAGCGAGCTGATGACTTTACCCTCATAAGTTTCCAAGCCGGCTAAACATCTGAAAAGGGTTGTCTTGCCAGCTCCGTTTTCACCGACAATTCCGTACACATTCCCTTCGGAAAACTCCAGAGAAATATCCTTAAAAACAACTTTGGAGCCGAAGCTTTTGCTCAATTTTTCAATGCGCATCATTTAAATAGGGGCTTAGTTTTCTATTGGCTTTCGAAATGTAAAAAGGTAAAATCAAGAGCAGGATTGGTGGAAAGAAAATACTGCATGTAAGCACAATACCTTCGGGCAGATTCATTTCATGCGGATAAGCCGAATATTTCATGATAACAATTGACAAAACATAGAGGTTGCCAATTAGAAAGAGTGCGACAAAAATTAACATTTGTGTTGGATAAAAACAAGAAAGTGCCAACAGAATAGGCGCTGCAAGCAAAGAAGCATTTTTCATCGCATGCAAGCATTTTTGTTTCAGAAAGCTTTTTGGCGACCTGGCATGTATCCAGACATAATATTCAAACTCGGGCGCTGAGGAATAAGTTAAGGTCACCAAAAAAACAAGCATCGTGGAAAATATGCCCAGATTCATATTATCCACCACAAGGGCAATAACTGCCAGGGCATAGGCTACAGGGAAAATTATAAATGTTCTCCTGAAGCCGACCGAATACTCGAATGGTTTTTGCGAAAATGGTGTTGGCAGGGTAAAATTGAAACCTAAACGCTGTGTAAAAAAGGCTAATGCTATAGCAGATGCCAATAAAACTGCTGCCTCCACAAAGCAAGACTTTATGATTAAAACAATCATAAAAGGCAGGGCAAAAATAAAATTTTCGATCATTCTAATACCTCGGT
>CANETR010000354.1 GCA_947441325.1 Saprospiraceae bacterium | reverse complement strand
GCAATTCCTAAACCAATAGCCGTTTTTACACTTTTTGAAACCGCAAGATATGAACACATTCCCAAAAAGTAGGAAAGAATCATATTGTCAACAAAAGCGGCTTTGATAAATACATTTAATATATCGCCCATATTTTTAAATTTTTAAATTTTGTAGTAGTTGAGTTGTATTTATTAAGATACATCAATCAATTTGCGGTTTCTACCTCTCTGGATCCAAATAATTACACCAATCAAAAATAATGATGCACATGGTAAAACCATTAAGTTATTTGGTACATACCACTCTGGCAGTACTTTCCAACCCATAAATGAACCTTTACCTGTGATTTCACGAATCACTGCCATGATAATAAGGATAAAACCATATCCCAAACCATTACCAATGCCATCTAAAAATGATTGCCAAGGTTTGTTTGCCATCGCATAGGCTTCTAAACGGCCCATTACAATACAGTTTGTAATGATAAGACCAACAAAAACTGATAACATTTCGTAAGCACTGTATGCAAATGCACCCAATAACATTTCAACCACCTGAACCAGAGCGGCTACAATAAGCAATTGGATAATCATACGAATTGAGCTCGGAATAGTCTTTCTGAGCATAGAGGTTACGAGGTTTGAAAAGGCAGTAACCAAAGTTACACCTACAGCCATAATCAAAGCCGGATATACCTGCGAGGTAACCGCCAAAGCAGAACAGACACCTAGAATCTGTACCGTTACCGGGTTATTGTCATCGATCGGATCGGTAAGAAGTTTTAATTCTTTTTTACCAAGTACCGAATCTTTTGTTTCAGTTGCCATATTATTAGACAGATTTAAAATGTTAATTGTTTATTTACTGCTGACTGCTTTAGGGGACATTGATTCCAAGTAAGGCAGATAATATGAAATTCCACGAATCATCATTTCAGATACACCTACCGATGTTACAGTAGCACCTGAAATACTTTTAACTTCCCAATCCTTATTCTTAGGCGCTTTAACGACTGTAACGGAAACGTACTTGCCATCGTTATCGTAAATTTGCTTTCCTTTGAACTGATCTTTAAAGTCTTTGCTATCCTTGATCTCAGCACCAAGGCCCGGAGTTTCAGCTTTGTGTTCAAAGTTAACACCAGTAACAGCCCATTTTCCATCTTTGTTATCAAGACTGATATACCCCCAGATCTTATCCCAAAGCCCGTTACCTCTTACCACTACAATCGTAGTTTTTACTTTGTTCCTTTCAACGACGTAAACAGGATAAACACGTTGTTCTTGAGGGAATTTTTCTTCGAGAGAAAGATCGATATCTATCAATTTGGAATACTTAACACCTTCGCCGCGTTTGTTTAATTCAACAAAGAGTTTATCAGTATCTTCTTGTTTGCTATCTTCTTTTTGCTCAAATTTTACTTTTCCCTGAGCATCAAGTACAACAACTTTGACATTTTTATCGAAGTTGAGGTCTTTACCCCCATCGGCAAGAGCGCTTAGTATCGATTTTTTCTTTGCATCTTCCTTATTCTTGGCCTGAATTGGATCCAAAACATTATAAAGGAAAGAAAGAACAAGTGCTGTAACACCGGTCATTACCAGTACGTACAGATAAATTTTAAGATCCTTTTGCATAAAGTTTAGCTCGTTTCATTCGTTTAGAAATATTTCCTTCAATGACGAAGTGGTCTACCAGAGGAGCAAATACATTCATGATAAGAATTGCAAGCATCCAACCTTCGGCATATGCCGGATTCATTACGCGAATCATCATTCCGAAAACACCAATTAAAAATCCGTACCACAATTTACCTATATTTGTTTGTGCTGCAGTTACAGGGTCGGTAGCCATAAATACTAGGGCAAATAACAATCCACCCATACCAAAATGGTGATACCAAGGAACATTCATATAAGGAGTAACCTGCCAAACATTGAAGAGTAATCCCATTACAATTACACCTAGCGCAAATGAAAACATGATTCTCCAACTGGCAATTCTGGTAGCCAAGAGTATAATTCCACCAATAATAATTGCAGGCTTACAGGTTTCTCCTATGGAGCCGGGAATACCTCCCATCCACATCTGTAGTGCAGAAAACTGACTTAGGATACCTCCGGTAATTTCGCCAGTTGCAGGGTCTGTAACTGCCCAGCCAGACTGATATCCTATAGCTAAAGGCGTAGCGCCTGAAAAATTAGCAATCAGAGGGTGCCCTTCTTGGAAAGTTGACCAGCCTAAAGATTCGAAAAGTGGATTAAACATCAGGTGTCCCCAATGGTAATCAGCTACTTTGTTATCAAGGTCTAATCCTGCAATCCAAGGAGTATCGCCGGAAATCGTTGTAGGATAGGCAAAAAAGATGAACACACGTGCAAGAAGTGCAATGTTCACTACATTCATACCTGTTCCTCCAAAAGCTTCCTTACCTAGAATTACAGCAAATACGATTGAAAGTGCAAGCATCCAAAGAGGAATACCAGGAGGCATGATGAGCGGAATAAGTGCCGCCGATACAAGAAATCCTTCCTCAACTGCATGTCCACGGCGGGCAGCAAAGTAAAACTCTATACCCAAACCAACAAGGTGAGCTACCACAAAAATTGGAAGAAGCTGTACCAAACCAAAGACAAGCTTAAGGTGAAAGGCTTCAAAAAATCCTGTGTTTACACCAAGGGCTAAAAAGTGTTGATAACCGATGTTAATTGTACCAAAAACATAACAAAGTTGCATTGCTATTACCACGAAAATCATGGTACGTTTAAGGTCCATTGCATCTCTGATATGCACTCCCTTACCTGATGTGGTAAGATTAGGTTTGAAAAAGAAAGTGAATAAGGCATCATAGGTAGCATGAGCAAACTTATTTTCTTTCTTTGGTTCAATCTTTTTCCAAAAATCTATAAAGGCCATATTTATATTGGTTGAATAGGAAATTGAATGATTTATGTATAATTTCTATTTTGAAATTAACTATTTCTTAGGGTTTCGAGTCCCTCGCGAAGCATTTTTTGCAAAGGTTGTTTTGAAGTACATACAAATTCACAAAGTGCAATGTCCTCTTCACTGAGCTCCAAAATTCCCAAGCCTTCCATCTTCTCAATGTCATTACACATAATTGCACGGAAAACATGCTGTGGATAAATATCCATTGGCAGAACACTTTCATATTCACCAGTCATTACAAAGGCACGCTTCTCACCATTTGTATTGGTATCTGCTTCATATGAAATGTCAGGAAATATTGTAGCTGGAAAAGATGCTGAGATGGTTGGGTGACCGGTTGCAGGTACAAGCCATCCGAACATTTCATAATAGTTACCTTCTTTTACAGCGGTAATCTGATCATCAAAGAATCCAAGGCTTTCGTTTCTTTCGATTTGAGTACCGGTTAAAACATCACCTGAGATAATTCTTGTTTTACGTAATGTTGCAGCTTTCTTAACTTTTTTACCTTGGTCATCTTTTGACCATACCATTTCCTCTGCAAAATCAGCTGGCATATCTTTCAAAATGCCTTCAACATTCGCTCCCTGGTGAACTCTAACATATTTAGCTTTCAATTCGGAACCGCTCAGTGCAACAACTTTTTCTGTGTCAAATATGCCTTTAAGAAACAAGTTTCCTATGAGGATTACCGCATGAACATC
>CANETR010000353.1 GCA_947441325.1 Saprospiraceae bacterium | reverse complement strand
TAAATTGCAAATTATTACTAAACTAAAAGGCTTTAAATTTGCTTTGCGGTTTAGTCCCATTAGACAATGTGACGCAAATATAACGCGTTCATTTCTAAATAGGGAAAATATGGAGCAAAAATTTAAGAATTGTTAAAATTTTTAACATTTTACATTGATAAGAGGGTTAATTTTGCCTGTTTTTTGTTTTTTGGAGCGAAATATATAACAGTGTGACCCATGTCACGCATTATGCTTGCAAAAAAAAATAATTTTGTACCATGATTAAAACAAGTAGGACTAACTTGGGTTATTTCTACAACTAAAAGTAAAATTTCAACTTTCACAAAATAAAATGCCATGAGTTATCAAAATTTAAATCCTTCTGATTTCAAAGCATCCTTCGAGAGTTCCGACAATGCTGTAATAATTGATGTAAGAACAGCCCCGGAGATCGCTGCAGGTAAAATAACTGGAGCAATTGAACTTGATTTTTACGGATCGGATTTTGTTCAAAGAATTTTACAGCTCGACAAAACAAAAGCTTATTTTATGGTTTGCAGATCGGGAGGACGAAGTGGACAGGCTTGTTCCTTTATGTCGCAAAATGGTTTCAATGAATTGTATAACCTGGCAGGTGGCATGATTGCATGGGATGTGGAAATAGGCAGACAGTAAAATTTAGCCTAATTTTATAATCAATCAAGATCATTTTTGCTACCTTTCGACTTAATCAATAAAAAACCAAAATTTCTCATTTCATGAATCCAATTTTTGTTATTACACTTGTAGCAGTTGCCATTGTATTTTTTATGGCTTTCAAAGGCATTAGGCAGTCCAACGCTTTTTTAAACCTTGATGTAAAATCATTTGCTAAAAAAATTATGACAGATAAAGATGTGATAATACTTGATGTAAGGACTCCTGCAGAATTTGCCCAAGGTGCAATAAAGGGTGCAATAAACATCGATGTGAATGCATCAAATTTTAAAGAGAAAGTATCAGCGCTCGATAAAGAAAAGTCTTACCTGATTTACTGCCGAAGCGGAATGAGGTCTGTAAAAGCTTGTAATATAATGTCTGAAAACGGTTACAGACAATTATTCAACCTGTTGGGAGGCTATCAGGCCTGGACAAACAATATTAAATAAACAAAAAATCCATTTATTATGAAAGCATCTTTCCACGATATTATCAATAGCGAAAAGCCAGTGTTGGTCGATTTTTGGGCAACATGGTGTGGTCCCTGTGTAGCAATGGCTCCTGTTCTGAAGGATGTTGCCGAAAAAGTTGGCGACAGCGCAAAAATTATTAAAATCGACGTTGACAAAAATCAACAGATTGCATCCCAATATAAAATTCAATCGGTACCGACCATGATTTTATTCAAAAAAGGAGAAGTCCTTTGGCGTGAAAGTGGTATGAAATCGGTTCAGCAGTTGGTTGGACTAATTAATCAGCATATGGATTAAGGCAAAGAAATGAAAAACTACATAAGCCCTAGGGTCTTTTAATAATGGTGGTCAAATTGTATATAGCCTTTATTTTTAAGTAGAAATTTTAAAATTTTATAAATCAACAATACCTTATTTGTTCAATCCAGTCAAAATAGCTGATATAAATGCCAAATTTATCAAAGAATAATTTCTTGTAGAATATCAAATAAAGATAGGGTTGCAATCAAAACTTGCAGCCCTTTTCTTTGGGAAGTCTAATTATATTGAATGATTATTATGTCTGCAATAAACATCAGGTAAAATAACAAGTTTCAAATTATTTTAGACAGTTCAGCAATTGGCATAGTTTTTATATAATGGATTGCGGGTTGTTTAAAATAATAGCGATTTAATAATATTCTTAACACTTATATCGATTTAAGTTTACAAAACTGCTTGAAAATTAAAGATTAAGTAACTATATTCGCACCGAATTAGACTAAAAAATTAAAATCCCCCAAAAAATTAATTTCTTCAATGATCCTTAGAAATATATTGTATTTATTGGTATTTGTAAATTGTTCATTGCAAATTAAAGCGCAGGTCGACCCCTTTTATGGTGGTGGAGCCTTAGCAGAATCTCCATTTACCAGTCCTGTTGAGCTTCCTGATTTTAAACCCTATGTTCAGGGCCTTGATTTAAATAAGGTTAAAATTACAACGGTTGAACCTTATGATTTGAAATCGCTTATTGATACAAGAAACCGTTTATTTATAATTGATACCCGTGAACAAAACGAATTTGATATCAGTCATATTAAGGGTTCTAAAAGGGTAGGCTACAATAATTTCAGTGTAGAAAAAGTTTGGATGTTGGATAGGAATACAACTATCATTCTTTCAAGTACAGATGAAACTAGGGTTAAACATGTTGGTGCTTACCTTAAAATGATGGGATTTGTTGATGTTCGAACAATTTCTGGTAATCTGATTGCATGGTTAAATGCGGGCTATACTTTAGTGGACAAAGATGGCCGTATAAGCATCAATATTTTTCTAAAAAATAGAGACGATGCAAAAAAATTAAAGAGAGGGAAAGCTATTTTTAACTAAATTGCGCCTACCAAAATAACAAATCGGCATTGAGCAATCGTTCAATGCCGATTTTATTTTACTTGTTTTACTCAATAAACTTGTATTTGATATCTGTCAGAAACAGACCGGAGGCTGGGACAGACCAAGCCTGTTCTAAGGGCATTTTTTCATTCATTGTCAGCTTAAGTTCTTCTAAGCTAATTTTCCCTTTACCTACATTTAAGCACATGCCTACGATCAATCTGATCATTCCTCTCAAGAATCGGTCAGAACTGACATGGTATTCCCAATTCCATTCATTAAAAATCCATTCGGAGCGGCTCAGTTGACAAATCTTGGTCTTGGCGTCATTATCTGTCAGGCAGAATGTTTCAAAATCATTGTATGATAAAAGTAGGCTTGCGGCCTCCTGTATAAGACCCCTGTCTAATTTATCGGCAAAAGGGCAGAAGTAGGCTGTCTCTTGGCGAAATGGATTTGTACGAAGGTCGATATGATAAACATAACTTCTGGAAATAGCATCGAAACGGGCATGAGCAGTATTGTGAACCGGAATACAGCGGTAAAATACAATATCCTTTTTTAGTATGCCATTTAAAGAATAAATCAGTTTATCAGGTATAATACCATCAAAATCGAAATGGGCAAAATATTGCAATGCATGCACGCCACTGTCTGTGCGCCCGCAACCTATAATTGCTATATCAGCTTTCAAAAGAACACTTAATGCCTTTTGAACAGCTTCTTGCACACTCAACCCATTTGGCTGTATTTGATAGCCATTATAACGAGTGCCATTGTAGGCAAATTCCAAGAAATATCTGGGCACTTGATTATGAATTTATAATAACTTTACTTGAAAACTTATATCGATAAATTACAAATAGCATTAAAGCAATTAAACTTCCCAGTACTGCTCCTGCAACTACATCTTCCAGAAAATGATGCCCCAGATATATTCTAGACATTCCAGCCATTGAAGCAGGTATGAGCCAAATAGTCTTTTGTGATGATTTTGTAGTAAAAAATGCTAACAAACTAAATAAGGCAAAGGCTGCTGTTGTGTGTCCTGATGGAAAACTGCTGGTATAGCTGCTAACAAATTCTACACCGGGTACAGGAATGAG
>CANETR010000352.1 GCA_947441325.1 Saprospiraceae bacterium | reverse complement strand
TGCAGGATTTGAGCCACAGCGTGGTGACCTGCATAAATTCCTTTTTAAACGATTTTTATTACCTATTCCAGAAATAGGTCAGGTCATCCCTAGGGGACTGTTTCACATCTTCGCCATTCGGCTAAGAACAGATGACCCCTATGGGGCCGGAAAACTTTCCCCAAAAATCTGATGGCCCTCGAAAGCTTTCGGGGCCTCAGATTTTCTTCACCTTTGCTTAGCTGAGTTTCAACCTAGGACCGATAATCATTTTTCCCGAACCCGGGACTGATTTAACTGGCTTCAGAAATATGGAAGCGCCAGAACCATTTTACATAAACAAGTTTTCCCTATCTTTGCATAAGCTTAGATGAAC
Organism: Saprospiraceae bacterium; assembly: GCA_947441325.1. Classification (GTDB taxonomy): domain Bacteria; phylum Bacteroidota; class Bacteroidia; order Chitinophagales; family Saprospiraceae; genus Saprospira. Next base: position 3,282 of record CANETR010000352.1, on the reverse strand, counting down.
GAATGCAAAAAGCTTATAATCTGATCCCGATTGTTATCGGGACTGATAACCTGACAATCTGTCTATGACCACTGCCGATTACCAAATCCTTCTCCCTTCTCTGCCCGAACATCCGGGAATTTACCGCTTTATAGCAGTGGATGAAGAAATCCTGTATATCGGCAAGGCAAAAAGTCTGAAAAAACGCATTGCATCTTATTTTGGAGAGAAAAAGGACATGCGCCGCAAAACCAGAATGATGGTGCGTACTGCAGTGCGTTTGGAATATACCATTGTCGACACCGAACAGGATGCACTTCTGCTGGAGGCAACACTTATAAAGAAGCATCAGCCGCGTTACAATGTTGCGTTAAAACATTCGAGGCCATATCCTTATATCTGTATCAAAAAAGAGCCCTTCCCAAGGGTAATGACGGTTTACAAGGTCGAACAGGACGGCTCCAGATATTTTGGCCCCTATCCTTCGAGAAGCAGAATGTACACCATTATAGACCTCATAAAACAGTTGTTCAAGCTGAGAACCTGTTCCCTGAATCTAAGTAAAAACAATATTGAACAGCATAAATTTAAAGTCTGCCTCGAGTATCATATCAAAAACTGTCTAGGGCCCTGCGTGGGATTGGAAACGGAGGAGGAGTACAATACCAAAGTTGAACAGGTAGCAAATATTCTCAAGGGACAACTTTCCTCTGTAAAACGCTTTTTGAAAGAGCAGATGTCGATTTTTGCTGAAAAAATGGAATTTGAAAAGGCTGCCGAGATTAAGGTTCAGCTCGATGCCATTGAAAAATATCAGGGAAGATCGACCGTTGTACATGCCAATATTCGCGATGTAGATGTATTTACCATTGCGACCGACCCCGATGCAGAAATGGCTTATGTGAATTATCTGAAAGTTGTAGAGGGTTCCATTATCAATACCTATACGCTCGAACTCGTTCAAAATCTGGACTCTGAAAAAGAAGATCTGCTGCTTTATGCCATACAAGTATTGCGCGAAAAATTCCAGAGCATTTCACACGAAGTGCTGATTCCTTTCGAATTAGCTTCGCCCTGGCCCGATGTAAAATTCAGTGTTCCACAAATTGGTGATAAGAAAAAACTGATGGAACTTTCGGAGAAAAATGCAGCCTATTTTTTGGAACAGCAACAAAAACAAGCCTTAGCTCGTCAGGAGAAAAAAACGCAAACCGAGCAGATTTTAGAGCTGATGAAGAAGGATTTACAGCTCGACGAACTACCCATTCATATTGAATGTTTCGATAACTCTAACCTACAGGGTACCAATCCGGTTTCATCATGCGTGGTATTTAAAAATGCTAAACCTGCCAAAAGAGATTACAGGCATTATCATGTAAAAACGGTTGAAGGCCCAAATGACTTTGCCAGTATGGAGGAAGTGGTTTTGCGCCGCTATCGCCGACTACTTGACGAAGCCACTCCGCTACCACAGTTGATTATCATAGATGGAGGAAAAGGACAATTAAGCGCAGCCTGTAACAGCCTCAAAGCATTGGGAATTTTTGATCGGGTTACCGTAATTGGTATCGCAAAAAGATTGGAAGAAATCTTTTTCCCGGATGACCCAGTTCCGATTTTATTGTCAAAGAAGTCGCATACACTGAAAATCATACAGCAGGCCCGCGATGAAGCGCACCGTTTTGCCATCAGTTTTCACCGGGATATCCGATCTAAAAACTTTGCTAAAACAGAGCTGAATAGCATTCCAGGTATTGGCGAAAAAACTGCACAAAAATTATTGTCGCATTTTGGCTCAGTAAAAAAGATAAAAGAATCTACGAGAGAAGAAATTGAATCACTCGCTGGCGAAAAAATTGCGAACAGTCTGATTGAATACTTTAATACGTACTAATTGCATTGTCAATTATTTAAGCTAATAATTAAATGCATTATCATTAAGTTATATTATGATAAATCCACGTTCCATAACCTTTGTTTATGTCTGTCATGAGTAACTTATATATACAAAACTAGGCCTAAAGGGAACAATCTTTGTATTTTGGAATTGATAATTGGTTATTAACCAAATTTTAAATCCCAAAATGCGAACAATGCCAAAATACAATTTATTTTTTTGCTCCTTTTTATTCCATTTCTCAACTTTGCTCAGGTAGACAGTCTGAATACAGAAGAGGAAGAAGATTTTGAACAATACGCCAACCTGAGTATAAAGGACGGCAGTAAAAATAAAGCTTACTGCAGCTCCAAAATTTTAGCTCAAACGCCAAACAGGCTTATTGGTACAGGCTATGAGGTTTTTGGTCCATTTACACTCAGCACCGATTTAAGAGACAGCGGAATTCAGGATAATAAAGCAATGTTGAGCCATGGACTAAGACTCGAAGCCAATTTCCCTGTAGTTTCTACCAATAAAGTTATTTTCAGCCTTGGCGGTGCATACAGCGAACAGAACTATGTATTCAATAAGGAAGTTGAAAGCATTGTCGACAATCCGATGTTTTCAACCTTAAAAAACGGCTCAATCAGAAATCTCAGCATCGTGGGTACGCTTTTCAAACCCTTCGATGAGAAAAATTTTCTTTTGACTCAGGTTCTTGGTGAATATGCGGGTGACTGGACATTTCTTCGCTGGCAAAATCCGGCTTTTATAAAAGTATCGGCAACTGCGATTTATGGCAGAAAAACCAATGAACGTAAAATGTGGGGAGTAGGCCTTACGCGTACCTACCGTGCCGGTGAAGTCAATTATCTGCCAGTTTTTCTGTTCAACTACACAGCACCGAGTGAGAAATGGGGACTTGAAATGTTACTTCCTGCCCGTGCCGATTTCAGGTACAATATTTCCAAAAGAAATATCATTAAAGTGGGTCTTGAGTTGGAAGGAACAAGCTACCGACTGAATGACAGAGATGCTTATTTTGCTAATAATCCACTTTTTAAGGATAAAGCTACTAACAAACTTGAGTTGCGCCGCTCTGATATCCGCCTGAGAGCAATCTGGGATTTTCCTGTTAAAAACTTTTACTGGCTGAGTGTATCTGCAGGCTATAGACTCGTTTATCGCTACAATATTGACCAGGGCGAAATTTACAGAGGCTTTGGCCTGGTAAGTGATGCAGCTTATCTTTTGGAGAACGAAATATCGGGGGCCTTATTTATTTCTTTGAATGCCTGTTTGGTAAGCCCTTGATTCTTTTTTAATTTTTAATTCTAAAACATAATTTATGAAGTATTTAATGTTTGCAGCTTTAATAGCAGTATCACTCGTATCTTGCGACAACAGACCTGAATCTACTAAAG
>CANETR010000351.1 GCA_947441325.1 Saprospiraceae bacterium | reverse complement strand
GAAACTGCTCTTTCTGAGTTAAAAGAGGCTCACGCCAAAAAAGATGTAGATGCCATCAATAAAGCTTTGGAAGCAATTAACAATGCCTGGGCCGCAGCTACTCAAAATATGGATCCGAATGCAGGTCAGGAAAACAAACAAGAAGGTCCACAAGATGACAAGTCTGATGTAACAGATGTTGACTTTGAAGAAGTAAAATAATACGAATTTAGCTTTGATTTTAAAAGCTTTGAACTAATTAAGCCTTCCGAAAGGGAGGCTTTTTTGTTTAAAAAAAGAAAGCTCTGGCAACTTGAATTTAACATTCAATGCGCTTGGGATAATAATAAATCTATTATTTTCTCAAATTTGGCGCTGACAGTACTGCCAGTTATTTTCTCAATCACCTTAGCACCCTTCATTATTAAAAAAGTAGGAACAGCTCTGATTCCATTGTCAAAAACTAAATCCTGAAAATCAGCGTTTGAAGCGTTTACCTTAATGATTATTATTTTATCAGTATATTTCTTTTCCAAACTGTCTAAAATCGGCAACATAGCTTTACATGGGCCACAATCGGGGGTGTAAAAATCAAAAATTAGAATTTTATCCTCCTTCGCAAGTTCCTGATAGTTTTCAATTGTTAAGTCGATGATCATTGCATTAGTATTTTTTTTGTTAAAAATTTCAATTTGCACAAATTGATGTCTAAAAATAAATCTAATTTACCATAGGTAAAAATGAAAAAATCTATCTTTGCAATAGATAAAATCAATACCAATGAATCTTCAACAACTAGAATACATACTGGCAGTCGAGCAATTCAAAAACTTCAGTAGAGCTGCAGAACATTGCAATGTTACTCAGGCTACGCTGAGTGCAATGGTAAAAAAACTGGAGGAAGAATTAGAATTGACCATTTTCGATAGAAAAGCAACGCCAATTTTAGCAACTGATAGCGGTCTTATTATTTTGGAGGAAGCCAAAAAGGTGCTACTTCACGCACAATTGTTAAGAGATAAAGCTTTTTCAATCAATGGAAAAATTGCTGGAAAGCTTAAAATTGGGATAATTCCAACAATTGCAGGTACTTTGCTGCCAAAAATTACACGCCTGATTCTTGATAAACATCCTGAGCTCGAAATTGAAATACAGGAAATTACCACCCAAAACATCATCAAACAACTGAGGGATGGACATATAGATGCTGGTATTTTGGCAACTCCACTCAATATTGATGATATTGAAGAAAATATTCTTTACTATGAGGCGCTGATGGTTTATGGCAATTTCGACGAAGAAAAACAATACCTGATGCCCGAAGAAATAAGGGAAAATAAAATTTGGCTTTTGGAAGAAGGGCATTGCCTGCGAGACCAGTTTATCAATCTTTGTCATTTGAAAAAGAAAGAAAAACTACCGAAAAATCTGAAATTCGAAGCAGGATCCTTCGAAACCCTCCTTTCAATGGTGGACGAGTTCAATGGCCTTACGCTGATACCCGAGTTGTACTATCAAACCCTTTCTGAGGAGAAAAAGAAAAAAGTCAGAAATTTCAAATCGCCTATTCCGGTGAGAGAAGTATCGATGGTTTACTATCGCCCCTTTGCCAAGCTACGTATTATCAATACCTTATCAAAAGAAATTTCTGCCTTAATTGCTCAAAATTTAATCTCCGGGCAATTCAAAAAATCGGAATTGGCAATTGCAAAGATCTGATTACAGATTATTTACATATCCTCCATACTTAATCCATAAAAACCAAAACTGTAACCCTCGAATTTTTGCATTATTTTTTCGGCTTTTTTTTCTAAATGGCTGATTCTAATAGCTGATTTTTGTTTTTTGATTTCAAAAAAATCGATATTTTTATGTAGGCTGTTTACTGCAACAATATCAATTTCGTTTTGGTTACCTTTTTCCCAATAAGTGCCTATTTCAGAATATTTTTGAGTTTTAATGAGCTTATCATTAAAATATCTTTCCAAAAGTCTTCCGCTGTAAGTTTCATAATCTCTTTTTAAAACTTCAAGTATATAAGCATTATTCTGCATTTCTACTGCCGATCTGTTTTTGTAAACAAACCTGAACCAAAAATTGAGAAATACATCTTTTATATAATACTTAATATTTTTGGAGCCCGGACTGCTCAGTATCGGTTTTATTTTAGCAATCAATTGAAAATCAACTTCAAGTTTATCGAGAAAGCCCCCAACAGAAATATTCATAATAGATTCAATTTCAGGTCTTGAGGTTTTAGAGCCAGCAATTAGCGATAAAATTGAGAAATAGTTGCCATAATCTTTGCCAAATTCATCTATCAAAATATTTTTCCCTTCCTCTAAAAAGGTAGAATTGTAAGAAAAATAAAAATCCATCAGGTTTTTGGCATCCATTGCATCAGCTAAACTTAATTGCTCTAGGTACTTAGGCACCCCACCTGAAAGGATATAGAGCGCCAGTAAATCTTCATTTTTATATTTGGGGTTGTGATCGAAAAGAAACTCTTTAATTGTGATGACATCGAAGGGTTCAATTTTTAGATGGAAATTAGCCCTTCCATAAAGCGGTTCTTTACTATCGGTAAATATTTTTGTCATAAGCGTGTAAATTGAACCACAACAAATGAGATTAATTTTACTATCGGCCTTATAACGGTCCCAAGTGTGCTGCATATCGCTGTAAACAGAAGGATTGCTGAAGTAAAATTCCTGAAATTCATCCAGAATCAGTGTAAAATTCTTCGTCACAGACAGCTCCATTAAGAAAGCAAATAATTTTGAAAATGACCTAAAATTTTCAAACTGTTCTATTTTGAGCACCTGCCTGATTGTTTCTGAAAATTCCTCACAGAGTAGAATTTCATTTTTCTTGCCTATAAAAAAGTAAAGATATGCCTCTCCCTTAAAACATTCCCGCAGTAAGGTGGTTTTACCTACCCTTCTCCTACCTGTTAAAAAAGTCAGCTGGGCAGATTTACAGCTCAGTTTTTCAATCTTTTTCAAAAGATCCAATTCCTTTTCTCTATTATAAAACTTCATAACAACTTATTATTAAATTCATTATAATCGCAACAGCCATTACTGTAATGGCTGTTACAGTAATGGCTGTTGCGAAAATACAAAAATAAAACTTAAAATTTAGACTTAATGAGTGCTAAATTTTCCAAGTTGCAAATTACTTGATATTGAACTTCTGTAGATATTTATCGTAAAGGTCTTTCTGCTTGTTGCGCAAGCTGACTTTTTTTCCTTGAATATAGGCGTCGTTTACAAGAGAAGTTCTCATATCGAGCGCATCACCTGCAGAGATGAAAAAGGTAGCATCTTTACCAACTTCAAGGCTACCAACACGATCAGAAATACCCAAAATCTCTGCACTGCTAAGTGTAATGGCTCTTAGGGCATCTTCTTTAGATAAGCCGTAACCTACAGCATGTCCGGCCTGAAACATGAGGTTGCGCTGCTGCCAGCTACCATCCATACTAAGTGCAAATTTTACGCCTTTTGCCTGCAAAAGTGCCGGGTGCTTATAAGGCAAATCTACATCATCGTGTTCGTGCGAAGGCAGGGCATGTACATTGCCCAAAATTACCGGAATATTATTCTTTTTAAGAAAATCTGCAGCCTTCCATGCTTCGGAAGCACCCACATAAACCAACTCTATTT
>CANETR010000350.1 GCA_947441325.1 Saprospiraceae bacterium | reverse complement strand
TGCAACAGGGCCTTCCTGTATTCTGATTTCAATATTGACAGTATCGTTAACAACTCCTTTTTCAACAGGATTGGCCTGAAAAAACAGGTAACCATTGTCCATATAAAGACTGGAAATATCGCGGCCGTTTTTATCAAAATTGATTCTAGATTGAAGCAATTCTTCGTTGTATTTATCCCCTTTTTTAATACCAAGCACCTCTCTCAAAACCTGAGTTGGGTAGGTGGAATTGCCACGAAAGCTTAAATCGCCAAAATAATATTGAGGGCCTTCCTCAAGGACAATATCAATGAATATTTTCTTTCTTTTCTTACCGTTCTTAGTTATTACATCACGCAAATTGACCGAATCGGAAACAATTTTTGCATCTCTTCTTCCGATGTTATTATAGTGTGTAAGTAACTTTTCCTTATCTTTTTTGTATTCGTAATCAATATATTTTGATGGTTTGAATATGCTGATAAGGAAGGTTCTTTGCTTCGTTTCTTTCATTATTCGGCGAAGCTTTGCATCTTTCACTGCTACATTGCCTACAAAGTTGATTTCATCGATATGAATTCTTTTTCCTCTTTGTACATTGAAAACCCATTTTACAGAATTTTTGAGTAGGTCATCTTCCTCTTCAACTACATCGACTCTTGCATCAGGAAATCCTTTGTCGGCATAAAATGCCTTGATTTCACGAACAGCACTCATTTTCATAGTTTCGGTAGCGGCACGCCCCTTTGTCAGGTAGGGATTGATTGCATTGTTCAGGTCATCGTGCACGCTTTTTTTGATTCCCCTGTATGCATGACGTGAAAATCTTGGATATTCTTTGATAACAATATCCAAATAGACTGATTGTCCAACAATACGATTCTGTACGATGTTTACGTCAACAAATAGACCTTGTTTCCAAAGTTTTCTGATTGATTTCCCAAAATCATCTCCGGGTATTTTAATGGTTTGTCCAACTTTTAGGCCCGATACTGCAATAATGGCAAAGGGGTCGGTGTGTTGATACCCTTTTACTTCAATACCGGCTATTTCAAATTCCTTTGGTTCGTTATATTCCATAAATGGAATTATACTATCTGCCGGATTTACTTGGGCTTTAATTACAAAGCCTGAAAATATACTTAATGTAAATATAAAGAGCCTTATAGCTGATTGTTTCATGCAATTTTTAGGTTTATGTCTTCTTCTTCTTCTGTTAAATCTCAAAACGAGTTCAAAGCCGCAAAGGTATGGTTAAAATATGATTATTTAAAGTCCAATTTTTATAAGAAAGTTTCTATTTGTTCGCCTGTTTTACCAAATCTTCGTTGCCTTTGTTGAAAGTCAATAATGGCTTCATATAAATCGTTTTTCCTAAAATCCGGCCAGAATACTTTTGTAAAAGACAGTTCTGCATAAGCAATCTGCCAAAGTAAAAAATTACTGATACGGGTTTCTCCACCTGTTCTTATCATTAGTTCAGGATCGGGAATACCCTTTGTGGCAAGTTCATTGGCAATAAGGGTTTCATCAATTTCATCGGGTTGCAAAATACCCTTTGATACTTTTTCAGAAATATTTTTAACTGCCTGAACGATTTCCCATTTTGCACTATAGCTGAGTGCTAAAATCAATGTCATCCTACTATTGTGAGCAGTTTGCTGCATGGCATCCAATAACTCCAGACGAGTTGCTTCTGGCAAGCTTTCTATGTCGCCAATGCACTGCAGCCTGATATTATTTTTGTTAAGAGTTGGCAATTCTGCCTGTATTGTTTTTACAAGCAGCGCCATAAGTGCATTTACCTCATCATTCGGCCTGTTCCAATTTTCGGTCGAAAAGGCATAAAGGGTAAGGTATTCAATTCCGATTTCAGCAGCAGCCTCAGTTACTTCACGAACTGACTCAACACCACTCTGATGCCCAAAAACTCTTGCCATTCCATGCAACTGTGCCCAGCGGCCATTGCCGTCCATGATAATTGCAATATGTTTTGGAAGACGGTTTAATGCTATCTGCGCCTTTAGTATTTCGTCTCTTTCTTTGCTTTCCATTCAACAAAGTTAGCTTTTAAAAAGAAAATCCCTGCAAAAATCCAAATAGAGTTCAAATATTCGAATTTTTCTTAAATTTGTCCTGCTTCTGAGGCAAAGATAACAAAAACTTTTATTCTGTTGACTTACACTATAAAGCTTCCTCAATTTGAAGGTCCCTTCGACCTATTACTTTTTTTCATCGAAAGGGATGAATTGGATATTTATGACATTCCGGTTGCAAAAATAACCGTAGAGTTTCTCGATTATATCCGTCATCTCGAAAGTCTTAACATTGACGTCGCAAGTGATTTTATTTTGGTTGCTGCCACACTCATGCGTATCAAAGCCAAAATGCTTTTGCCCCGCAAGGACCTAGATGAGGCAGGAAATGAGATTGACCCCCGACAAGAATTGGTGCAAAAACTGTTGGAATACAAAAGTTACAAAGAAATTTTTGCCGATTTAAGCAGAATGGAAGATGAAAGGCAGAAAAAAAGTCTGAGAGGCAATATCATAGTTGAGCTACAGCTGATTGCCAATCAGGCTATGGCCGATGCTGAACTGGAAAATTTAAGCCTTTTTAAGTTACTAAAAACTTATCAGGAAGTCCTGCAGCGTTTCAACTCAAGAGAAGAAAAACTTGTTCATACAATTGTACATTACAATTATACACTAGAGGAGAGAAAAGAATTTATTGTTTCCTTTGTTTTTGAAAAAGAACAGGTAGATGCGCTCGAACTACTATCTCGATGTGAAAATCGGATGCATGCTATTTTTACTTTTTTGGCTTTGCTGGATCTTTTACAGCAGGAAATAATTTCAATTGAAATCAATTCGCATGAGGCCAATAATTTTGTACTTATTGCTGCCCCGCCGAAAGAAGAATTATTACAGACAGAACTCGATTTGAACTAATTTCATAAATTTTATCAAGCATTTTCGAAATGTCAGAACAAAAAAAAGATATCAATCAAATCGACACCCGTCACAGCGGACAATACGATGATCCTGATTTTAATAAAGCATTAAAATCAATCAGCCCATCGAGAATAGCATTGGCTGTTCTAGTAGGATTGGCCGTTGTCGTTTATATGTTCATCAAAGAGTTCAATTTTGAGGAATTCAAAAAGATACAGTGGAACGCTCATGTATTCTTTTGGCTTGGAATGGCAGTGGTTTTTATGTTCACCCGACATCTGTCATACATGACACGCCTTAGAATTGTTACAAATAAATTCTTTAGCTGGAAAAAATGCATGGAGTTGATTGTGGTCTGGGAATTCAGTTCAGCTGTAACTCCTACTTCAGTTGGTGGTTCTGCTGTTGCACTTTTTGCGCTTTCGCAGGAAAAACTGCCCGCTGGACGAACAACTATGTTGGTATTGTACACTGTTATTCTGGATACCTTTTTTTTCCTTTTCTTCATTTCGCTGCTCTTTCTGCTATTTGGTCCATTGATGGTTCAGCCTGGCGCTCAAAGTATCTCTGACCTGCTCAATCCGGCTAATTCAATCTACGGAAAGGTATTTTTCTTTGCATTTGCCTTTATGTTTTTGTACGGATCGCTTTTCTTCTATGGTGTTTTTGTGAGTAGCAAACCCATCAGTCGTATCCTGCTTTTCTTTACGGGTTTCAAG
>CANETR010000349.1 GCA_947441325.1 Saprospiraceae bacterium | reverse complement strand
ACAGTGCAGTAAGCGCATGCAAAACATTGGATATCATGAGTGCTCGTTTTTTACCCAGAGCAGCAGGTATTGAATTCAATCCTAAACTGCGGTCAAATTCTTCATCCTGCAAGGCATAAATGATATCGAAACCGGAAACCCAAAACAATACTACAAAGGAGTACATAACTGGCAATACCGCAAACTCATTTGTAACAGCTATGTAAGCCCCAATAGGTGCTAATGCCAAACCAACACCCAATACAAAATGACAGAGTGCTGTAAATCTTTTGGTGTAAGAATAACCCAACACCACTAAAAGCGCCACAGGGGATAATATCAAAGAAAGAGAGTTGATAAAATAAGTAGTCAATACAAAAAGCAAACAATTTACAATGATAAAGTAGAGGGCATTTTGAGGCGAAATAACACCAGCCGGAATCTCGCGATTGGCAGTCCTTGGATTTTTACTGTCAATATCTCTGTCGGCCCAACGGTTGAATGCCATAGCCGCTGTGCGAGCAAATACCATACAAAGTATAACCTTTAGCAAAAGCGTCCAATCGAATTGCTTATCCTTTTCTGTCATTGCCAAGAAAAAGCCAATTAAGGCAAATGGCATAGCAAAAATAGTATGGCTAAATTTTACAAGTGAAAGATAATTCTTCATATTGAGAACGGAACAAAGACCGTTTTTATAAATAAAACACTGTTTTACAGATTATTAAATTTTCAGATTAAATTATTCACATAAATTAACCTGCAATAATACAAAAAAAGAACTTCTTCTGTTCAGCCAAAGAGGGCTTTTAAGCTTATTTGATTCTTTTTAAATCACTATTTTTTACCCATCCACAGATAAAAGGCTTAGGGTTTGGTTCATAATTTTCAATATCATTACTTTCCATTCCATGTCTAAGACTGCATTCACTGAATATAGACTCTGGCTTGAAAGCTACAAATACAAATCCTTTATCTTTTGCAAGTATATGTCCCTCGGCTCCGGCGGGATAAAGCGCCACCACATTTCCACGGATTTTTTTGGAACCACGCCCCGAAACATAAAACCAATCTTCGGGAAATTCTTTGTTGAAAATTTTTGTATCGGCTCTTAGTGCTGCATCCTTTTTTAATACAAATCTGCCTTGATTCTCAATTTTTTGGGGCAATCTTGTGTCATTTGCGTAGTAGAGTTTTGAATGTTGACTGAGCTGATTCTTTTTCAGGTCATAGACCAAGGTTTCCAATACATTCGTTTCTGATTCTTCAATTATTGTAGTCTCGTATTGCAATATTATTTCATCTCCTCTTTTTTCAAATTTTACGACATAACCTGCTTTATCGAACATTTTTTTAAAATTACCTTCAACCAATCCAAAACATACCAAACCAAAGGATGGTCCAAAAAAAAATTCAGGCATTAGTATTAGATCTACTTGCTTATCCTTATTAAAATCGAAGCAGATAAATTTATAATACACTTCATCCCAATCTTCATAAGGAACAATTTCCTCCATTTTCATATCTGATTCCCATTTGCTGATCAATTGATCAAACATTGACTGATCGCAGGCTTTGGGAAACCTTCTGATAAAGCTATAAATATAATGCAAAGGGATTTCTTGACTCATCAGAACCTTCAAAACAGATTTCATTTGCTCCGTATCGGGCTCAAAATGATATTTGTACATTTCGGTTTTAATTGCCGGCTGACTTTTCTCATCGTATTTTGTGAATTCGAAAATAGTTTGCGCTTCGATTCCGGATAGTATTAGCGTAAAAAATAGTACTAAAAGATTTTTCATAGCGTATTTATTAAAATTCAAATACAAAAGGTTTAAAAACCGGGCGATAATGTACATTCAGCTGTGACGCATTGATAAAGGTAGTTCCGTCCTTTTCCAAAACACCATGAGCCTCATGTATGTGTCCGCAGATATGATATTTGGGTTTAACAGTCTCAATCTTTTTAAAAAGTTCTTCACAGCCCACATTTCTGTAATCCATCGTTAAATCGAGGATTCCATGAGCGGGGCCATGTGTAATTAGGATATCTGTGTCAGCTGGAATTAGATCCCAATGTTTTTTAATGTCTGCACCTCGTTGCCGGTTGAATGCCCAATCGTAAAACCAGGGCTGTATGGGCGAACCCCAAATTTTCAAACCTTCAATCACTACAGCGGAATCGTTAAGATAAATGATATTATCAGGGATTAACTTTTGAATGACATCTGGATCTTCTCTTTCGAAGAAAAAGTCGTGGTTGCCCGCTATAAATACCTTATAACGATGTGGCTGTGCCGAAAACCAATTCAAAAAATCTTCTACCTCGGTCTTGAAGCCCCTCTTGCTGAGGTCGCCGGCATGAATAAGCAAATCGCCCTCGGGAAGGCTAATGCTTTGATGCAGACCGTGTGTATCTGAAATGGCTACTATTTTCATTATGTTCTATTATTCTCCCCCATCGTAAAGCGAGGTCCTTATCCCATTTTTTTTAGGATCCTTCAATTTGTTTTTTACCGATGCAAGCTCTACTTTTTCTGGTTTTTTTAATATTTTGTAATCACTTTTCAGGATTTGTTCTAATTCTTCGAGCGCCGCATCTTTAGACTCCCAAAAATCTTTCGAAAAAGAGATATCGTCCAAAATTTTCGATTTGAGCCTGCTTAATTCTGTTTTAAAATCGTCACTTTCTGCCAATGCCATTTCAATAGCGTCCAGCACCTCTTTGTGAATACCCCTTCCCAAAAGGCTGTATTCTTCTCCATCCAGTTCCAAGCGCCAGTCTGCATGTGCGTATTCGATGCTGTCAGTTCTAAATGCCAGAAGATATACCGCTATAAACAGCTCATCACTTTCTCCCTCTGTATTCTTTGAGAGGCCCTGCCAGTATGCAAAATCCCTGTATAAATTGTACGTATTTGTCTTGTCAACAAGGTGAACCAAAAAACCGGGAAAAGATTCATTCAGCCAAAAAAAATCGGGCAAGGAATCCTTAGGTGACAATGCCAATTTTTCATTGATAATTTTTTCGACAGAGGTTTTTAATTCTTCCGATCGTCGGTACAACATTCTAAAAGCAGGCAGGGTATTTGGCGATTCCATTTCCTGCTGGTATAGCTTCAAAGATTCCGTTAGTTCATTGCCTAAAACCTTGAAAAGACGGCGGTCAAAAACCATTTCAGCCAATTTCTTATCTGAAAGCCCTTCAAAACTGATTGTTCCGGCATAGATCCAACCTTCTTTCCCAGATTTAGTTTTGGCTTTTAACCAAGGCTCGTCATACTCAATTCCCTGAATGATGAGTGGAGTGGTAAAGGTTGTCAATATATTTTGATAGTCGAGCTCATCGCCTTCTTTTAACCTGATAATTTCAGCAGAGGCTGCATCTGGCTCGGTTCTTAAAACTGCAATTTTTGCCGTAACCAATAATTTAATATTTTTGCCCTCGGTCCTAGTTGTTTGCGCTTCTTTATCCTTTTTTTCATTAGACGCATCATCGCCAGCTCCCTTATTGGAAGTTCCGCTACATGCGCTAAAAAAAATACAATAAATTGAGAAAATGACTATCTTGCACCAATGCATAACAATTGTTTTTATTAAGCAAATTTAAGGTTTTTAATTTTGGTTTTTGTGCTAATTTATAATAAATCAATCGAATGAATTTTGAAGTCCGACATT
>CANETR010000348.1 GCA_947441325.1 Saprospiraceae bacterium | reverse complement strand
TCCATAAAGGCGCAAGAAATTTAAATCTACGCGAGCAGAGAAATATGCCCCGAAGTTCCAGCGACCAAAAATACCTAGAGTAGGTCTAATTGATTTAAAGTCTGTGTCGCGAAGAAAAGGTCTTCCTATGCCGGACTGACCTCCTAAATCGCCCAAAAACATTGATGTGCCGAGTTGAACACCAACCTCAGCAGGGTAGGCAGGCTGGTAACCATTTTGTGCATTCAATAATGCACTGATTCCAAAAGCAAAAACGAGGGTAGATAAAATCTTTTGCATCTCAATTCTAGTTGAGGTTATTTAATTTAGTTTTTGTTAATCTATTGTCTGTCAAACAGTTAGTCATGGGGTATCATGAAAACTGCTGAAGTTTAATTAGAAAATCGAGTAAATATAAAAAGTTCTTTCTTTTTGAACGAATTAATTTATTAAATAGTATTGAAAATTAATAAAAAAGAGCTTGAATTGATTAATTTTTCAATTCTTAAAAAGAAGATACAATTCATCTTTTGTGTCAAAAAACTAATACATAGCTTTGGGTCGAAAAACAAGAAAGTAAATGAAAATGTTATTGTGATATAGTTCTGCACAATGCAAAAATTACTAAACAAACTATCTGAGGAATCATCCATTTCTCCACTCATCAGTTTCCGAATACTTTTCGGACTTCTTATGTTTTTGGCCCTTGTAAGAAATCTTGTGATGGGTTTTGTTCACAAATTTTACATTGAGCCCAACTTTTTTTTCAAATATTATGGTTTTGAATGGGTTCAGCCAATTGGAACGAACTTGACTTTTGTGCTTTATTTTTTACTCTTAGCTTCATCGCTTGGAATTATGCTGGGTGCTTTTTACAGATTTTCCAGCATACTATTTTTTTTACTTTTTACTTATTTTGAGTTAATTGACCTAACACATTATTTAAATCATTATTACTTAATTAGCCTCTTATCGTTCCTGCTTATTTTTTTACCTGCCAATAGGTCTAGCTCAATAGATGTATTTTTAAATCCCTCAATAAGACAGGAAAGTATCCCAAGATGGTGCATACTGCTAATTCAATATCAGCTGGCATTAGTTTACTTTTTTGCAGGCATAGCAAAGCTGCAACCCGACTGGCTACTTTATGCACAGCCATTGAAAATCTGGTTGGGAAGACTACATGATGTTCCGCTCTTTGGAACTTTGCTGATACTACCCGCCACAGCTTATATTTTCTCATGGTTTGCAGCAATTTATGATCTTGCGATTCCTTTTTTTCTATGGAACAAAAGGAGCAGAACGCTTGCATATTTGGCAGTAGTAATTTTTCATTCATTGACTGGAATCCTGTTTAATATTGGCATCTTCCCTGTAGCAATGATCGCTTTTTCATTAATTTTCTTCTCTGAATTTTGGCATAAAAAAATAAATAGTACCTTTGACCTTATTTTTATTTTGACTTTGTCTAAATTAAAACAAAGACAAAATTTAAGTGTTACTGATGGTATTAAGGTTAATAATAAAGTTCCTTGGTTTATTTGGATTTTTGTTTTTTGGCAGTTACTATTTCCACTAAGACATTGGCTTTATCCTGGAAATGTCCATTGGACCGAAGAGGGTTTTAGGTTTTCCTGGAAAGTGATGGTGGTTGAAAAAACAGGCAATGCGATTTTTAAGGTTATAGACAAAGACGGCAAAGAAAGTCAGGTTTTAAATGCTGACTATTTGACCGAAAAGCAGGAGACTTTCATGTCTTACCAACCCGATATGATCCTTCAATTTGCTCATTTTTTAGCAAAGACCTACGAAAACAAGGGCTATAAAAATCCCAAAGTTTATGTTGATTGCTTTGTTACACTCAATGGCAGCGTCTCGCGAAGACTAATTGATCCCAAAATTGATTTGGCCGCCCAGAAAACCGGAATTCATCACAAGTCATGGATTATGCTATACAATGATTTATGAAATTTTTATTTTTCATATTTGGTTTACTCTGGATCAATTCACAAATTTCAGCACAATTAAAAATATGTGCTGTTGTCAGCGATAGCACAGGCCTTCCTATAGTTGGAGCTGATGTTTATCTTGTAGAGCAAACAAAAATTGAAATTACTGACGCCAACGGAAAGTTTTGTTTTAATAATCTTTCCGCAGGCAAGTATAATCTCCTAATCAGTGCCAATGGCTTTACAACTTTGAGCATTGAAACATTCATCAATACGGACAGTCTATTAAAAATAGGACTATATGCCTTAGAGATCCAGGCGCCTATTGTTACGGTGAATGCAAATGATTTGAATGGTTTGGAACATTTCCGCTCTGTCGATTGGGATAACATGATCATGGGAGCAGGAAAAAAATCTGAAATCATTTCACTTGACAGAATTGAAGCAAACCTGGCTGCTAATAATAGTCGTCAAATCTATGCAAAAATCGCTGGCTTAAATATTTGGGAAAATGACAATTCGGGAATTCAACTAAATATTGGCGGTCGTGGACTGAGCCCAAATCGAACCTCAAATTTTAATACCCGTCAAAACGGCTATGATATCAGTGCCGATGCCCTTGGGTATCCAGAATCTTATTATACCCCGCCTGCACAGGCCTTGGAGCGGATTGAAATCATTCGGGGTGCTGCATCTCTACAATTTGGCACACAGTTCGGGGGGCTTCTAAATTTCAAAATGAAGGAGGGAGACAGAAATACTCCCTTTGAATTTAGTACGGAGAACAGCTTTGGATCTTTCAATTTTTTTAATAGTTACAACAGCATTGGTGGTACAGTTGCAAAAGGAAAACTCAATTATTTTGCTTATTACCAATATAAAAGAGGAGACGGCTGGCGACCATTTTCTGAATATGAGGTACACAATGGATTTGCGGCTATCAACTATCAGTGGAATGCCCGTTTGAATATTAGGATTGAACAAAGTGCCATGCACTACTTGGCAAGACAACCCGGAGGGCTTACAGATGCAGAGTTTAATAATAATCCGAGACAAAGTAAAAGACCACGCAATTGGTTTAGGGTAAATTGGAATATAAGCGCTTTGAGTTTCAATTATCGCATTTCAGAAAAAACAAAAATTAATAGCAGAACCTTTTTGCTTTGGTCTGATAGACAATCGCTAGGCAATTTAGCTCCCATAAACCGCGTAGACTATGGTGGGGATCGCGATTTAATAAAGGGTTTCTACAGAAATATCGGAAATGAAAGCCGTTTGATGCACCGTTACAAGATAACTAAAAATATTCAAGCCACAGCCCTTGCAGGTTTCAGAATTTATAAAGGTTTTACCGAGCAGCAACAAGGTTTTTCAAACAGCGACAGCAGCGGAACAGTGGAAGATTTTCAATTTAAAACAGGGCAGAATATACTGCGTTCGGATTATAGCTTCCCGAGCTTCAATGCTGCGCTTTTTGCCGAAAATTACATCAGTTTAGGTAAAAAATTTGGTATTACTCCAGGCATCAGATATGAGTACATAAGAACCGATGCCAATGGATATTATCAGGATTTACTGGTATTACCCAGCCCTGATGGTTTCGACACTTTGAGAAATGAAGCAGTTTTTGAATCCAAAAGCCTTCCCCGTTCTATCTTACTTGCCGGAATAGGTCTCAGTTACAGGCCAACTGAAAACATGGAGATTTACGGCAATTACTCGCAAAATTACAG
>CANETR010000347.1 GCA_947441325.1 Saprospiraceae bacterium | reverse complement strand
CATGAATAGTTGAGAATGTTTGAACCTCTTTTCCAGGCAAATGCATCGCTGTTGGCTGATGGGTTTGCTGCCTGATATTCATCTTCCTGCAAGTTGGTATAATCTAGACCGTAGGAAGAACGGAAATTAAGTGTTTTGTGAAGTTTTAATTCGGCGAAGATGTTCGACAGCGATCTAAGTCTTTTGGCAACAAAATCTCTATTATCGAGGTACCAAAGCGGATTTGAAGCCGGATTGAAATAAGATCCGTCTTCCTTGTAAATTGGAATATAGCGAGGGATTTGCTGTGCCCCGCCCAATCCGCCGCCATCACCGGTTGGAACACGATCGTTGACAGAATAAGTAATGCCTGTATTTGCTCCCAGAGAGATAAAATCGTGGCTCTGATTGATGACATTCAAGCGGGCTGCGATACGTTGAAAACTATTACCTTTGAGGAAAGATTCTTCATCGCGGAAAGCACCTGAAAAATAAATCTGTGTTTTCTCTGTCCCACCCGAAGCTGAAAGGTTTCCTTCATGAAAGAATCCGGTTTTCAATGCAGCCGAAATCCAGTCAGATCCGCCCTTCATGGCGAAACTGTCTGCCTGTGCACGGGTATAGGTTCTGCCTTCGAAGATGCCGATTACCGATGATTTCGACTCTGGATTACCAGTGCGGTCAATACTCCAGCGATCGCGCAGCGCAAGGTGCTCTTCTGCACTAAGCAAATCGAGGCGATTGGTTTCGTTAACAATGCCGCTTTTATAGTTGAAACTAAATTTGGTTTTACCTTCTTTTCCTTTTTTTGTGGTGATAAGTATAACACCGTTTGCTCCACGGGCGCCATAAATTGCAGCAGCAGAAGCATCTTTTAAAATGTCGACAGAGGCGATATCATCCATGTTCAGGTCGGCAAGACCATTAGCCCCATTGCCGAGTGCATCGGCATTTACATCCTGATTAGAAATAGGCACACCATCTACAACAATAAGTGGATTGCTGCCTGCGGCGATAGAATTTGTACCACGGATTTGAATTTTTGTAGTACCACCTCCTGCGACTCCACCACCTGTTGTAATTTGTACACCTGCGGCTTTTCCTTGGATTGCCTGATCGAAACTTGAACTAAGTGCGTCTTTTAAATCCTCGTCTTTAAGACTGGAAACCGAACCTGTAAGGTCTCTTTTCAAACTTGTCCCATAGCCTACTACTACAACCTCTTCCACTAAAACATAGGCCATTTTCAGGTCAAGCGTTTTTGTTTCATCGGCTTTCAGTTCAACAGTTAGTGAAGTGTCGGCATAGCCTAAGGCGCTGAATTGCAATATATAAGTTCCTTCTGATAAGGCATCGAAACTGTAAACACCCATTATATCAGTCTGGATATAACGGTTCTGTTCTACCAGTTTGATATTTGCCATAGGAATTTCTATTCCCTCGGGATCATAGACAGTTCCCTGAATTATTGCTTTCTGGGCGCTGAGCATAGCTGTGCAGCCCAAAAAGAGCAGGAGGAGAATGCAGTTGGTCTTCATTTAAGGTTTGATTAGTTGTATGGTTTTTCCAAGTTTATTGCCGATGTTAAGCTGGAGAATGCTGAATTTTGGTATTTCAAATCCGTTGAAATCAATTATAGCAGCGCCATTTTGTAGTTGAACGGAATTGCGATTCCATATCAATTTTGCAGAGGCATCATAAAGGCTCAAATCAATTAAATCATTATTAAGCGATTCGATTCTCACACCTATACTGTTAGTGCTTTCCCACCAGTAACTGATGCCGTTACTTTCTTTAAGGGTTACAGCCGCAACATTGCTGTAGAAGAATGAACCGTCAAGGTCAACAATTTTGAGACGGTAATAATTTACACCTTGATGTGGATATGGATGAACTGTGCTGTAATCGCTGAGGCTACTTACTTCGCCTATTGCTTCGACCTGAGCAATTTTTTCCCATACTGAATTTTTATTCAGATGTTCCAATTCAAAATAGTCACAGTTTTTCTCCTGTAGCGTTGTCCAAAGGCAGAGTACCTCATTGTTTTGAAGGTCGGCTCTGAAGCGTAGCAATTCGGTAGATAAGAGATTCACCTCACCCCCAGTAAAAGTGGAGAAACTGGTTTGGTCTTGTAAAGTCATTCTGTTTACAAAATAATCAATGTAACCCAAAAATTGCCAATTTACACCATTGTCATTGGTTTTGATTTTTTCGATCATAGACTCTGTGCCATTGATGTCATTGTCGTTGTAGCTGAAGGCAATATCATATTCTACATTGCTGATATCGCTGGGTTCCACAGTCCAATGTCTTGACAGAAAATTCAATGCAGCTGGATTGTTAGGATGTTTTTCATCCTTAAGATTTACTGCAATGCGTGGAGCAGCGCCAAAAGTCGCCACTCTAAGGTTTAATGAAATCTGACTGTACTCGGCACCATTGTCATTATCGCCCACTGGAAAGAAAAAGGATCCTGTGCTGTTATATTCTTTCACTACTGCACCAGTAGAAGTTGGTACAATCATATTCGAAGTTGAAAAGCTTCCGAGAATTGTTGCGATTGGGCCAAGTACTAAATTTGAAGCCTGAATATTTATAAGGCCGCTAGTCATTCGCAGCTCATCTTCCACATAAATTTGGTTGTTGAGAAAAATACCTGCAGGATTATTGGTCTCGAGATAATGAAAACGGCTTGTTCCGATAAAATTTCCCGTGAGATTTTGCTGGCTGTTGCCATCGAGCACCACTAGTCGGTTATTGCTGAAGAAAAGGTTCTGATTGTTAATGTTGCCGGCAATGGTAATATCGTCTCCTACATCAGCATTCATTGCAAAACGGCTGCTGTTGTCTATTGTCAGATTGCCCTCGAGGCGGATATTATTGGTAAAAGCATTGTTTCCATCTCCGTTCAGCACAGAAAACTCGGCATCTCTGCTCAGACTGATATTACCATTTATGGTAAATAATCCATTGGCAAATCCTCCCGGTTCCCATATAATTTTTGAAAATGAATCGATTGTTACACTTCCATTGATAACACGGTTGAAGTCGTCATATAGCCTGATGGAGGTGCCGCCACTAACATTGAGGTTAAATGGTATATTGTTGTCATCCCAGGAAAGTGAACCAAAATTAAGGTTATAAAGGCCGCCTGTTCTGTATTCCAGTGTACTGCCAGATGCATAAGTACAGGCACTGCCTGTAACAAAACCACCACTAAGAATGGAAAACTTGCCGCTAACTGTAGAGGCTGCGCCAAAGTTTATGCCGCCGTTTGTATTGATATTGTTAAAATTGACAGCTCCACTTACAGTTCCATTTCCAAGGAAGTGAACGGTTCCCTGATTTCTGATAAAAGTGCCATTGTTTTGAATACTTCCATTGGCATTTACAAAGAGGGTTCTCGAAACTGCATCCGAATTAGTGAAGGTCGCACCTGCATCAATTTTTAGTGCGGAAACTGTGGTGTTCATATCCAGTATAATATTGTCCTGAATTCGAACAGAAACACCTGAAGGTGGCACCTGAAAGGCATCCCACATATTGGGGTCGTCCCAGCTGCCATCGCCACCGCTTCGGGTAGTCCAGTCGGTCTGTACAGTGTAACTGTAATTTGGACCAGCGTTATTGTTAAGGTTTATAGTGTACCAATCGGCATTATTATGATTAATTGCCAAACCTGGTCCCGAAGTG
>CANETR010000346.1 GCA_947441325.1 Saprospiraceae bacterium | reverse complement strand
TGTATTCAAGATTCATCTCTAATCTAATATCGCCCAATTGAAACTGTGCATCATCTTCGGAACGAATTCTTCCAGGACCCAACTGACGCATAGCCCAACCGCGCATGCTACTTGGTCCTCCAAGGAAAAACTGCCTGGAATATGGTACTCGAGCTGATCCAAAAACAGGAACAGCTGCCCCTGCCATAAACCTACTAGCCAAAGTTTGCTTTTTTGAAAGTTTATAAGTATATCTTAGGTCAACCTCTCCCTTATAATATTGAGAAACAGCCGTTTGAAAAAGTTCTAGTTTTTTTTGTGTGATGAGGCTGTAAAGTAATGCAGTATTACCGGTAGTTTCAAAAAATCCTTTAAGCTGCAGACGATGTCTTCCCTTGAGTTTTGGCGTATAGGTATAGGTAAAATTAAGCCCCGGCAGAAAATACTGTTCTTTTAAGCTGGCCCAAAGTGCAAAGTTATTTTCCCTCAATCTCAAATCAAAACTAGGGTCCAAAATAGGTTCTAAGGTAAAATTGAGCATAAATGGATTGAAATTAAAAACATGCGTACCATTCTTAATTTGCCAATCGTATCCAAAAATTGCATCGAATGAACTTACCCTAAAATCTATCGACTGCTGAAGATAATGATAAGAGATGGAAGTTCTGGTTTTGGGCTTTTCAACACTTAAAGTCCAGTTTCTAAACCCTATTATTTTTGGAAAAAATAGATTTAAGCTACTATTTAGGTCCAAGAGGTCTATCCAACTAATTATACCTTTTACATTATTTACATTCGCCCTACTTCTGATAGGGTCAAAATTTACACCACCTTCCACATTGAACAAAAATACTTCTGCACCTTTAAAGACATTTCTATTCTTGAAATTTAAATTTAATGCCCATCCAAGGTTTGAGGCATTCGTCATTGTATTAAAATCAGTTTCTGCAACAAATAATTTCTTTTTAGCCCTCTGCATATACACATAGGCATCCAATTCATTTTTTGCTCCAGCTTTGGATGGTACATACTCCACCCTGGGAAAACGAAAAATCTCTAACTCCGACAGCCTTCTAACCGTTTCACTTCCTGCATTATAAGTATAAAGGGCTCCTGAATTTATATCAACAAATTGACTTATAATTTCATTTTTAATGATGAAATTTTCTTTTTTCAATTTAATGATGTCTTTTGCCTTTGCAAGTGAATCTGTTTCTGATGAGATCGCAGGTTTACGCAGAATGATATGAACTGGAATATCTTCGTGCTCTATTTCGCTAAGATTCTTGTGCGCATCTTTTACAAATCTTCGCTTATAGGGACTCAGCTCAAAACTATACATTTTGGCATTTAGTTCAACTATAAACTTTGTATGTATGGCATTCCTGTAAAATGTCTTAGCCTCTGGAGCAGGAAATATGAGGTTTATTTTATTTTTGTCAATGACTTCCATTTTACCCAATGGGTACTCTTTACCATTTCTCTTATATTTCTTAATTTTTAGCCAATAGGGATATTTAGAATTTGATACTATAAGTACTGATTTTCCTGTTTTTTGAAATAATTCTGAGACAACATCCCTGCTCTCATCACTAAAAACATATAAATAAGCCAAACTATCCGAAATTTGTGGATTGGCTCTGTACATATGAGAAATTTCTAGTTTCTCCCTTGGAGGACGCAAGACTACAAAAGTAGTATCCATCAAATAGGTACGCCTAATTTTGTGTAATTCAACCTTTGGTTCATCCAAAACAATGTACACATCCTTAATATTGTATTGAGTATGTTTTTTTATAGTATCGGCAGGTACATTAACATTTACATAAATCTGGACTCGTTTTTCGCCCTGTTCGCCCATTTTTTTGGAATTTGCCTTCCCAAATAAGGTAGATTTCTTAACAGCCGGGGATTCAGAAGCATTTACAGTATCCGCTAAAAAATTGATATAGTTCCAATTAAAATTATAATACCCATTGTTTCTAATAATAGAGGTGAGTCTTGTTTTTTCTAACTGAAAAGCAGCTTTATCCATTGGATTTCCTTTTTTCAACTCCGCTCCAGTTTTATTATTCTCCATTAATGCTAAAATTGAAGAATCTGGCGATTGATAAACTACTGTATCTATTATGATGGGTTTTCCAGTGTAATAATGATATGATACAAAAGCTTTATGCCCTTTATATTTAACGCTATAGCCAACTTTTGCGTCCAAAAATCCTTTTTGAATTAAGTGATTTTGCATAGATTTTGCTGTAAGTCTTGCTTTCAGACTATCAAAAACTGCAGGTTTCTCACCAATTTTATTTAGTAGAAACATTCTAAATTTTCCAGGTTTTTTATAAACACCATTTTTGAATTTTCTTAGAAGCGTATCGGGTTTTATACCTCCTTGAATCCATTCTCCTTCGGCTTTTTCCCAGCGAAAATTCCTATCATAGCTATATTTTACTTTCAATGTATCTGCAAGCGTATGAATGTATAAAAAGGGCTTAGTCAAAAAAATAGTTCTATTGGGCTTTTGCCTTAACATCCCATTCATATCATAGTACAAATACGATTCTATATCAGAATCTAATTGATAGGTTTGTGTGGGTATTGTTATAGAGTCCTCGCAAACTATACTACTTTTTTTCTTAGTAAAAAGTTTTGGACGATTTAAAAGGATGCTGTTTTTAACGAGTAAGTGCTCATCATATACCTTCTTTCTTTTATACTGCGTATCCGAATGCGCACGCAAATAATGTTTAGTATTTTGGCAGGAACCAAAAGTTAACAAAATAGTACTAATTAAAATAATGAAGATTATAAAACGCATTTTGATAAAATGACTCAAATTCTTGTCAATAATTCCTTTTCGGTTGTAATTTTACAAAAAACTAATAAAATGGCGCTTTCAAAAAATCAAATTAAATCTATAACATCACTCCACCTAAAAAAACATAGGGAGGAAAGCGGACAATTTATTGTTGAAGGAGAAAAAATTACGATAGAACTCCTTTCACAGCAAAGGTACAAAATTATAGGTATCTATGCGCTTGAAAAATGGATTGAAAAAAATAAAGCACTAATAATTAGCGCTAATTTTCCATACTATACCTGCAGTAGTAATGACATGGAAAGAATTTCCATTTTAAAAAATGCATCAGAGGTTATCACGATTCTGGAAATTCAAAATCAAAAAAAGCCAATTGTCGAAAACAAACAAAATTTGATATTGGAAAATATTCAGGACCCAGGTAATTTAGGCACTATAATTAGAACAGCAGATTGGTTTGGCATTGAAAATATATTTTGCTCTAAGGATACTGTTGAACTTTACAATCCTAAGGTCATTCAGGCAACTATGGGTAGTTTTCTCAGGGTTAATGTCTATTACACTGATCTTGAAAATATAATGACTGAGCATGCAAGCATACCTAAATACACTGCGGTATTGAATGGTCAAAATGCCTTTGAAATATCTTTCCCGGATGAAATATTTTTGCTCATTGGCAATGAAGGAAAAGGACTTTCAACAAAAATTTTAAGTTATCCCAATATAGCTGTAAGCATTCCAAAATTTGGCCAGGCAGAATCTTTAAACGCAGCAGTGGCTACGGCTATACTTTTATCAAAACTTAAAATGTAAACACTAATCTGTTTACAAAAGTATAATATAGATTATAAATAGGCACTGGTGGCGCAGCGTCGTAGTAC
>CANETR010000345.1 GCA_947441325.1 Saprospiraceae bacterium | reverse complement strand
GGATAGCGTTCCAGCAGATTAACCAGTCGGTCGGTTTCATTCAAGCCCGACTCTGTAGGCTGATTACTTTTATCAAAAAGCATACGGGCAATTGGAATGGTAACGCCATTTTCAAGTGGGTAAAGCAACATATCAAACTTCTTTTCAGCAATTTCATCCGATTTTTTTATATCGATTCGCTCAGTCCCGGCATAAAATCCCTCTTTTAAGGCAAGTACTTCATAGGAAATGCCTTGTGGCAAAATCATTTTGAATTCACCATTGATGGAATCACTGTTTGACAAGCCTGCCTCTTTGTGACTTTTACCATTGTAAAAGCTTATTTCAGCTGAGAGTGGCTTTTTACTAATTCCATGTAAAATCTTACCCGATAAAATCGCTACCGGATCGGGGCGTGCCGACTTTGGCACTTCAACAGAAATAATATCGGTATTGCCAAGCTTAGCATCGCTCGAAACCATGTACGCCTTATCTCCAACAGCAGGTATGCTGTAATAGGCATCCCAGCCTTCGGCATTTATCTCTGGACCAAGATTTTGAGGTTCTGTCCAGCGGGTCCAGCTGTCGTCAAGTCTTCTTGTTACAAATACATCGGCGCTGCCATAACCCATATGCCCTTCTGAAGAAAAATAGAGTGTCTTTCCATCGGCAGCCAGGTATGGAGTGGTTTCGTCCATGTAAGTATTTACAATTGGCCCAAGATTTTTTGGTTCGGAATAATGGGTTTCGTCTATTTGAAAACTGACATAAATATCTTTGTAGCCATAACATTCTTTACCGGCAACGGATAGCAACATTACTTTTCTATTCGCCGACAAGGAAACGGCCACCTGATTGTCGGAATTGATATAATTTTCAACCTCAACATTTTGAGGAACCGTCCAACTATTACCTCTCTTGCGCGACATTGAAATTCCTTTTCCCAGAATAGATCCATCGCTGCGGTATCGGTTACCTACAACCAAGGTTTGTCCATCGGGAGCAGCAAAAATTACAAAGTTGAAGTCGTCGTTATTGATTGGTCCTCCCAAATTTTTTGCAAAAGACCAGCCATCAGATTCAAGCGTTGAAAACCAGATATCGTCTTTTTTATCCATGCCTATATTCCCAGCGTATTTCTTTCTTACAAAATACAGGGTTTTCCCATCGGCACTCAACACTGGCATTATATCATTGCTTTCGGTATTAATATTTTTCCCTAGATTTTCTTTTTTACGACCCTGTTTGGCATCGTTTACCAAATTCATTTTCTGATCCTGCCAGACGCGTAAATAATCTACATTAACCTTCATTTTACGCTCTAGATTGAACCCCACTTTAGCACCAAAAAGATTTGGTTTTGTACTGCTAAAAACCATGATGTCGTTAATATAGTAGAAGATTTTATTATCCTTCGCCTCTATTCTTAGCACATTATCCAAACCTTGTTGTTTGATTGCCTGATGTGCCGCCCAGGTTTTTACGTCAACAAATTGTGAATCAACCCAACTGTAAATTCTGAACTGACCCTGACTATTTATTGAGATTCCATGGCCATTGTACGAATCCTTTACCCCCCATATCAAAGAAAAAGGTCTTGCCAATTCACCTTCTGTTTGCACAAATTTACACTCAATCTTAAAATCCTTTGTATTTGAAAAAGAACTGATTTGATTCCAAAAATTCCAACTATTTAAGCTCTGCTTGTAACTGAGTTCATATTTCCCGTTTCTGATAAAGGCAGAACGAGTCGGATTATCGTTTTCGAGCCAGACGTTTTTATTATCATTGAAATCCTCAGAAAATATCAATTGCTTTTGTGCAGAAAGAGCGCCTGACAAAAATAGCAGAATAGAGAGCAGGGCAAATAATTTCATAGCTAAAAAAAGAGGGGGCGGGAAAACCCTGCCCCCATATTTTAAATGAGTTGAATTATTATAATTAAATTCCTCTTGCAGTGGTTGTCACCTGAATCCAGCAAGGAATCGTGAAAGAACTTCCCGGGGCTATGCCGCGCTGAGCTAACTCTGTCTTTGTTGGCATAAACACACTATACTTACCAATCAACCTGTTTGCTTCTTCGGCAGATGAAGGATCTACTGCTTTTGCTCTTGACCATTCATCGATTGCAGGCCAAACACATATCTGAGCATCGAAACCGGTTCCGTTTGCGCTACAACGTGGTCCACTGCTGGCATACATGGTGCCTACCAGGATATAAGGATCGCCCCAGTTTGGAAGAAACTTTGATGTGATACGGCAGTAGTTGCGTGCGCCACTAAAATTACCTTCTTTATACAATTTGAAAGCATAGCGATAAATGTCTTTTCCGCGGGTATCATTGTCAACCCATTCTTTGGCACTAACTGCGAATTCAGGCATCAAAGCAGTTTCTTTGCTTTTATAATCAGCTTCATTATCAGCGTCTAAGTCGGCAAGTATTCTATATGCCAAAATCTTGGAATAAATAGAGGATGTATCAGATGCAATAATGGCTCCCTGACGCACTTTCTCAACTCCAATAATCAAAGTACGGTACTGTCCGTTAGCTTCTTTGTAGAGTTCATTATCCTTACCACATTTTTCAGAAAGTTTTGTAGCATAGATTTTAAGGCTATCGGCATTCTCCCAGTTTTTCTTTACATCGGGCTGTAATTTAGCCACCCAGTATTCACAACCGAAAATATTTGGCACCTGAGAATATTGCTTTTCAACTTCTAACCAATATTTGGCATAGCTAGCAGCATCTTTAGCGCTTTTGTTTTTCTCGCAGATTGTTTTGAATTTTTCATAGAGGGTCAAAAGGTATTGATCATCAAAACCTGCTACCTTACTTTTATTAAAATTTATTGCAATGGCAGACATATACACCATAATCATTGCAGGTGGAGCTTCCTTACCCAATTCCAATGACTTTTCGAAAATTTTGTAAGCTTCGGCATAGCCATATCCATTTGCATAAAGATAATAGGCCTGAAAACCAAGATCTGTCGCATCCTCGCCATTACATTTTGCCATTTGCTCATAGAGCGCATTCATTTTATCCAGATATTCCTTTTTCTTGGTTTTATCCTTCTCGGCTTTGGCGAATTGTACATACATATCTATACCATCCTGAAAATGTGTTTTTTTGGCAGGAAGCGGCACTTGAACATATTTGAAAAGATCTTCCCAAAGCGGAAAGGCTTCCTCATATTTTTTATCTTTAATTTTATCACGGTAGAGTACGTGCAATTTTTTTGCTTCTTCAGCTCCTTGTGGGTGTTTTTCCCAGCTGTCGCATTGTGCACTGATATCTTGCATGCCCATTACCAAAAAGGCAGCAGCAAGAAAAAATCTGATGTTGTTTAATTGGCGTTTCATATACTATTTCAATTTTAAATTTTATCTAAATTTTGCTCTTCTGAACCAAGAGCCATCATTGAGTGAGAATGCAAGGTTGATTTGGAAAAAGTATTCATTGATTAGTTCGGGATGTCCCAGGTAACCAAATTCAAAACCAATCTGTGTCTGTCCTAGAATTGCAAACTCATTTGTTGACTTCTGCGGTTTCATCCTTAAACCTAAGCCAAAAGTTATGCCATATTTTAAAAGTTGATAAGTTTCTGTGCCCGCACCAATAATTCTTGGATCTTTTCCATAGTATGAACCCAGTCTGTAACGAATTTTACTAAAATAATTGGAAACATCTTTGAAATT
>CANETR010000344.1 GCA_947441325.1 Saprospiraceae bacterium | reverse complement strand
GATTATAAAAACTAGATGGAGAAACACCACTTGCAATTTTGACCGCATCGGCTAACTGAAAAGCACCTCGGTCTGACATTAATTCTTTCGTTACTGTACTTAAACCTTGTGGTAAATCTTTATTTTTTATTGCAATTTTTGTTGCAGAAAAACTGTAATCAGAATTGTAATCTTTCTTTATTCGACCTATTACTTCAATTGGCATTAATTCATTTGATATGCTAGTAAGCGCTATTTCGACAAAAGACGAGTTGGGTGACAAACGTAAATTTTGATAACCTAAAACAGAAACCTCGATTGGACCGCTATGATTTATCGTAAACATCCCAAGACTATCTGTAATGGTCCTACTTTTTGAATCAACCCCACGTACAGTAGCACCTGGTATAGGTGTATTAGTTTTCGAATCCTTCACTCGACCTTTAATTGTTTGTCCAATTGCTACCGATGTATTTAAAATAAATGATATAATTACAGTAATTATTATTGTAGTTTTATTAAGTCTCATATATTAAGTTTCATAATTAAAAAATGATTTGCAACTATGTTGCAGCCGCAACTATATACTTCTAGTTAAACTTTAATGATTGTAATACAGACATAAGTTTATGACTAAAATCTTTGATATATAAATACATCAATTACTGATAGCGGCTATCAGCAGAAAAAAAGAATTAGACTAATGACGGCGGGCCTTTATTAGAATGGCTATAACCAGGATTGGTTATTTTATCAAGAACGCTGAAATCAATGTGCGTATTGAAAAAAAATACAGGTGTAAAATAGACAGTTATTGCATCGTTAGCGATTACAGAATAATGGTGTGAGCATGTTTTGCAATTAGAATCTGCTGATGCATTATTTGCTTTAATATTCTTTGCATATTGTTCTGTTTCATATTTACGAACATCACTTTTGTGATAATGCCAATATGAAAACGGTGTTGCAATAAATGCATACAAACCAATTAATAAAGTGGCTAAAATAGTTTTATGTGTTCTTTTTAGAACCATATAATTGCAAGTATGTTGCAAATAAAGTCAATTAGATTCTAAATTCCAAAAAACAACTAAAAATTAAAGATTACCTCTATCCCAAGTTGTTAAGCGCTTTTGAATTATCAGCATTAAAGATTCGTGTTTTGGTTAGAAATGACAAAAAACCTCACGTAAAAACTCACGCGGAACCTCACGCAAAATAAAAAACCGCCTACGAATAAACGTAAGTGGTTGATTTTCATGTAGCGAGACCGGGATTGCCAGCTTCGTTTCACTACGCTGTCATCCCAAACAGTTCGCCTTACCCAAAGCCTTTCAAACAATTCGCGATGCGAATCCTTTGTCTTTTTTAACGCTCATCCGCTCAATCAAGCGAGCTTGTTTCGCGGTGTGTCGTCCTAAATAAACGATACGGGTTTTAAAGATTAAAAGTAACTATTTAAACCGAAGCAAGGAGCTCCTTGCTTCGGTTTTTTGTTTTGTAGGTCTTCATGGTGATCTTTTTTTGTTGATGCATTTGACTTGGGGTTAACATAGAACATGAAAAATGTGGCCTTTCTGTGTTGTAGATTTTTACCGTTTCCGCCACTATCTGTTTTAATGTTGTTAGGTCTACTTTGTATTTTTCCAAGTCAAACTCATTTTTAATTATACCATTTACTCTTTCTGCTACTGCATTGGAGTATGGATCATAACTAGTTGTCATACTACACAAGAGTTCGCATTCTTTTAGCAGATCCTGATAATCATTAGAACAGTATTGTAGCCCTCTATCAGAGTGATGTATCAAAATTTCTTTAGGATACATTCTTCCTTTTACTGCCATTTGTAAAGCTCTTAATGAACCTTCCGTACTTAAGCTACTTGACAAGTCATATCCTACGATTTTTTTAGAGTAAGCGTCTGTTACTAATGCTAAATAATTATAAGATCTTCTTGTCCCAACATAAGTTATATCCGATACCCACACTTGCTCAGGTCTGACAATAGTTGTTCCTGTTACGATATCTGCATGCTTACGGAACCTATGGTACGAGTTCGTTGTAACGCGGTAGTTCCTTTTTGGATAGATACGCATCTGGTTTGCTTTCATAATAGCAAACAGCTTATCTCTTCCTATACCTATTGCCATTAACCGATCCTTCAGTATAAAATAAAGCTTGCGTGTACCTATACGTGGCATCCGCATTCTTACTTGGACAACCATGTCCACAACTTCTTGTGCAACTGCTTGACTCTTTGTTCTTGATTTTACTTGACGATAATAAACCTGTCTATCAATCCCGAACAATGCACAGGTAGCACTTAGCTTTTCTTGTTTTTCTTTTCTGTATTTGTCGATTGTCCGGGTGAGGAGTTTTTTCTTATCGGTATATTATACTCTTTTTCCGCCAAGTCTATCAGCATATCAAACAAGATTGCTTTTTTATCAGCTTGCTCTATTTGACGCTCCAGCTGCGCTTTTTGCTTCTCGAGTAGTTTAACCTTTTGTTCTAACTCCAACAGTTTAAGCTCTGTTGATTTTGGCATATTTGATGGTATTTGGTTAACCCAGTCAAAGGTCCCATATTTTCTTAACCATCCAACTATTGTTGCCCTAGATTGTATCCCATACTTGCGCATGGCACCATACGTAGACAACTCTCCTCGCTCTACTTCCTGGACTACCTCGATTTTTAATGCCATACTGTAATCACATTGTGTACGCCTAACGTACTGATGCTCTGTACTCTTTTCCATAACGATTGTTTTGTGTATCGCTATTTCAGGACGGGACACGGCTTCGCATTAAAAAAGCCTCTCATTTGCATGAGAGGCTTTGTAGCCACAATAGGAGCGAGTTTGGAAGAATTTGCTGCGGATGTGAGGGCGATTTTAAACTATCACTATCGCTTTCTCCAATTAGCTTCTAATCCGATAAAATCCTCTAAATGATATACAGCATCAGAATACGTAAACAAGATAGTTCTGTCATCTACAATAGTATGTTTCTTTCTTTTGTCAACACTCAATTTTTGTAAATCTGGGAAATACTTTAATGGAGAAATGATCATTCTGCCATCCTCCATTTTGAGTGTGATTTTTCCGGGCAAATCAAACAAAACTTTCTCGATGCACATTGTTTTATTTATTAAAGTAGAAGACATGATTATTTTATTTTTATTGTAGTAATTTTTTTACCTGCTTTGACGTTGTTAAATGATTCAATTAATATCGCTTGATTTTCTTTAATCACTTTAAGCGCTTGTTTTAAATTTGTTTCTGAAAGACTCCCTTTATCAGCTACTTTCAATGTTTCTAACCATATTTTAGCTGAACGTTGTCTATTCCCTTTTTCTATTGCAATATGTAAGTGAGGTGGCTCATTTATCGCATCAAATGCAAAGATAAAAAAAGTCAAAAACTTATAAATCGCAATTTTAGGCATTCAAGATTGTTTATTCAAATTTAAACCTAATTGGAATAATAAAATAAATAAACTTACTTAGTAGATGAAAATAAAGGCCCAAATTGGGTCTATTTATGCGAAAAAACAAAACCGACCCAATTGGGTCGGTTTTTTATTATTTTCTAAAACTATTATTATTATAGAAAATAACACTTCGTAGCCTGCTTAAGAGCCAGTTTGGATGAATTTGCTGGGGATGTCAGGGCGATTTTAGATGCCAAGCTTAAGAACCT
>CANETR010000343.1 GCA_947441325.1 Saprospiraceae bacterium | reverse complement strand
TTTTCTCGTGGAGATTTGGCAAGTGGACTCTATTTTGCAAAGTTGACAGAGGATTCTAAAACTGTAGCAATCACTGAAATTATAATTGTGGACAATTGACGGGCTCATTTGTTAGGGTCAATTTTATCTTCAAATGAATCAGTTCCAATAAAAATAATAAAAGCACTACCTCACTACCCTTGCTAAAAAACTGTACTTTTGATGTCTTTATAAATTGATTGTTCTAAAAACAGTACATGGCCATCAAAAAAGTTGAGATTGAGGATTTCCTGGAGCTTGCATTACAGCACCCAGTATTGGACGTAAGAAGTCCGGCTGAATACCTGCATGCCCATATACCTGCTGCGCATTCCTTTCCACTTTTTAGCGACGAGGAAAGAAAGGTTGTCGGCACTTCGTACAAACAGGTGAGCAGACAGGATGCCATCAAAATCGGGCTCGAATATTTCGGACCAAAGATGCGCGAAATGGTTGAAAAGGCCGAAGAAATCACGAAAAATTCAAACAGCAAAACTTTGCTCATACACTGTTGGAGAGGTGGCATGCGCAGTGCTGCAATAGCCTGGCTCATGGATCTTTACGGATTTGATGTTTATTTGCTCACAAGTGGATACAAGGCTTTCAGAAAATGGGTATTAGCTTATTTCGAAACATGTGTTTTACCTATGAAGGTCATCGGAGGCTACACCGGCAGCGGCAAAACCGAAGTTTTACTGGCATTGGAAGTAAAAGGTGAACTGATTATTGATTTAGAAGGCATTGCCGGCCACAGAGGTTCTGCTTTTGGCAACCTTGGTTTACCCGAACAGGCAGGAGTAGAACAGGTAGAGAATAGCCTTGCCATTCACCTGAAAAATATAAAACAACAAATAACCGACTCAAGCAAAAAATATGTTTGGGTTGAAGATGAAAGTCGAAGAATTGGAAATATCAATCTTCCTGAGGCCTTTCATCGGGAATTAAAAAAAGCAACACTTATTTTCTTGAAAGTCCCATTTGAAGTAAGATTGGATAACATAGTCAGAGTTTACGGGCAATTCCCTGCCGAGCGCCTGGAAGATTCCATAATGCGCATTCGAAAAAGAATGGGAAATGATCAGAACAGTCTGGCATTAAACTTATTGAAAGATGGAAACATCAAGGACTGTTTTGAAATTTTACTAAAATATTACGACAAATTTTATCTTAAAAGTAGTTTTCAATACGAACGTGAATCCAAGGAAATCTCACTCGAAAAGTATGAGGCAGAGGATATTGCAGACTATCTCATTTCAATAAAAGACCAATTATCATGACAGAAAACGAAATAAGGTTAACACAATTTGCTCACGGCGCAGGCTGCGGCTGTAAAATAGCCCCTATGGTATTGGACGAGATATTAGAGGGTAACAAAAGTGCATTTTTTCCAAATCTATTGGTTGGAAATGACAAAAGAGACGATGCCGCTGTACTTCTGCTGAACGCTGACGATGCCCTAATCAGCACAACCGACTTTTTTACGCCAATTGTGGACGATGCCTATCTCTTTGGTAAAATTGCCGCCGCAAACGCACTTAGCGATGTATATGCAATGGGAGGCAGGCCAACATTAGCATTGGCAATATTGGGTTGGCCAGTCGAAAAACTTCCTGCCTCGCTTGCCAATCAGGTAATAAAAGGTGCTATTGAAGTTTGTCGCGATGCAGGCATTCCACTTGCGGGCGGACATAGTATTGATGCAGTTGAGCCGTTTTTTGGCCTTTCGGTAAACGGAATTGTAAAACAACAACATCTAAAAAGAAATGACAGCCCTAATGAAGGGGATTATCTCTTTATTACTAAGCCAATCGGAATTGGCATTCTGACAACTGCAGCCAAAAGAGATCTCCTGCTACAAGAAGACGAAGTCAGCCTGCATAAGGTGATCACAAAATTGAATAGCCTTGGTGCTGCTTTGGGTCAATTCGAATCGGTCACTGCTATGACAGATGTAACAGGTTTTGGCCTTGCCGGACATTTACTGGAAATGCTTGGCGAAAATGAACTGAGCGCAGAAATTTATGCAGACAAAATACCTCTTTTGCCCAATCTGGAATATTATATGAATAAATTCATTGTTCCGGATGCAAGCTACAGGAATTGGAAAGCTTATCATGAACAGATTGAAATCAATCCCAGTGTAAATGGCACACATATGTTTCATATCCTACCCGACCCTCAAACAAATGGTGGATTGATGTTTACTGTCAAACCTGAAGCTTTGCAAGAAATGATAGATTATTTAAAAAGCAATAATTTAGAAGATTTTAGTACTCCTATTGGGAGAATTATATCGAAAAAGGAAAAGCGAATAATTATTAATAATTCTATAGATGTAAACTAAAAACATGACTGCTGAAAAAATTACGATTAGTGCAATTATAAATGTTGCAAAAACAAAGGTTTGGGATTACTACACTTTACCCGAACATATCACAAAATGGAACTTCGCCGACCCAAGCTGGCATTGTCCCTCAGCTACAAATGATATGAAAATTGGCGGTAAATACTTAGCCAGAATGGAGGCAAAAGATGGAAGTTTTGGATTTGACTTTGAAGCTTATTACACATCTATACATCCAGGTGAAAATTTTACTTATGAATTTGACGGGAGAACTGTAATTGTAGCATTCAATGACAACAATACTTCAACTGAAGTAATTGTAAGCTTTGATCCTGAAACAGAACATCCTATCGAACTTCAAAGAAATGGCTGGCAAGCTATTCTCAATAATTTCAAGAAATATTGTGAGCAAATATAATTTTAATTTCATTTTATTTACTGCATTTTATTTGTTGTTCACCTTTAAACTGGATGCACAACCAGTAGATTCGGATATTATAATTAACGAAGCAGCATATACACAAGCATTTCTTCATTGTACAATCGATGAAAAATATTTTGCAAAATATGCTGTTGAGGCCAGATCCCCCCTCATGGAAATGAAAGACAATATTTTTTGTAAACTACATGTTCCTACAGGTTTACGAAATACGTTTTCTGAATTTCTAAAAAACTCCCCCGACCTCTTCTCGGAATTCAATTATTCTAAAGAAAGCAGTATTCCTATACTTTTTAATTTTTATATAAATGGCGTAAAAATCTCGTCATCGAGACAATATTTTGAACATACAATAACAGACGAAGCCCCTTTCACATTCATTTTCAAGCTCAAACCCAGTGAAATTACAAAAAATGAAGCTGATCTCAACCTTGCTTATCTGCAACTGCTGACAAATATCAAATATGCTTATTCGACCATTTATATCGAAGCTAATATTCCTCCAAAAAAATTGGAATCTAAAAATTACATTCGCCTTGCTACAGGTACATTTAGCTTGAAACTTGACCCTACAAAACAGGAAGAAATAAAAAAGAACATAGCTAAATAAAATTGTATGCTTAAATAAAGACTTTATCTATTTGAAATTGAAAACATTTAGAACAAACTGAAATGAAACGTAAAATCCTGAAATTTTTAAAAATCAGTTGCTATCTAATTGCCATTTTGTTTGTTTTGCTTAGCATTATACCCTATTTGCTCCCAGTAAATCAATTGAAAGTTGATTTAAAAAATCCACCTTTTGCCGAGAGCAAGTTTCTAAAAATAGATAAGAGTCAATGGCATTATAGAAGATTCGAACCAAAAGATTCTGTCAAGGGAACAATGCTGTTGATTCATGG
>CANETR010000342.1 GCA_947441325.1 Saprospiraceae bacterium | reverse complement strand
GCTCCTTTGGAATTGACATAGTTTTATATTATTTGAGAATGTTTACAAATTTTTTAAGCTCCGTATTTATATGAAGTTAAGATTACTTCAAAAAAATTTGGAAAAGATAGCTTTGCTGTGATCAGTTATTATTTCTGACCCATTGCAGCAAGAACGTTACCATAAACTCCGTTCATTTTCTGGAGATTTTGGTTAACCTGCTGAAGCTGTTCTTTGTATACTTTTGTATCATTCAGTGACTCGCTGATGCTAGTTACTGCTTCGTTAAGAGCGGCAGCAAATTTACCTGCACCTTGAGTAAGGGTTTTGATTTCTGTGAAGTCAGCCTCTTGAAGTGCTTTAAGAGAAGACATAGATTTAGCCATTGTCTGAAGTTCAGCAATCATTTTCTCCTGTTGGCTCTCAAGACCGGTTGTATCTAATTTGATTCTGCCGATTGCAGTACCAACACCGTCTAAAGTTTTGGTCAAAGCGTTACCGTCGAAGTTGCTACCATTAGGAATTTCTCCACCATGCTGATCCAAACCTGGGTACAATTTTTCCCAGTAGTAATCTTTGTGTGGCGGGAGTAGACCTAACATAAGGAACAGACCTGCTTCTGTGAAAAGACCAGCCATAAGGGCCTCATTTGCACCTGGCCAGCTCATGATTTTGAAAAGTGCTCCAATAAGAACTACCGCTGCACCAACACCAATTACAAGGTTTTTAACGTAAGCAAATCCGCTAGAATGAATAAAACTCATGACTCTAAAGTTTTTTAAGGTTAGCAAAAAAAAAGGGTTAAAATTCTTTCTAATTATTAAAAACAGTAACAAATTCAAGTTTACATGTTTAGATAATGCAAATGTTGAAAAAGGTTACAATATTTTTTATTTTTTTTAAAATCTGACATTTTGATATACTAAGCTAGCATCAAAGAATGATAGCTTAGTATAACATTTGTCTTTTTACAATTTAATTATTTGAAGTCGTTGATTGAACGGCCCAAGAAAGTGAGCACACAACGGAATCCAATGTAAGATTTTGTAGTATCTTGGAATTCCCAGTGACGGGTACCGGTTTGGATGAAGAAAGAAATATCTTTCCAAGAACCGCCACGGATTACTTTACGTTTCCAAGTGTTAGGATCTTCTTCTTCAGCATCAAATCTGATATCAGGCTGAAGGTCATGGATGAAAGCATAAGCATTTTCGTACCAAGCTGAAGAAGTCCATTCGGCAACATTACCAGACATACAGTAAAGACCGTAGTCATTAGGGAAATAGCCATCTGCTCTTACTGTGTATAAACCACCATCTGCAGGATAGTCTCCGCGACCTGGTTTAAAGTTAGCAAGCAAACAACCTTTGGCGTTGCGAACATAATAACCACCCCATGGATATGGGGCCAATTCATGACCACCACGTGATGCATATTCCCACTCGTGCTCAGTCGGTAATCTGAAATCTTCCGTATTAACTTCTTCGAAGCCATCCCAAAGATTTGTTCTCCAATAGCAGAATGCCATAGCTTGTTTCCATGCAATACCTACAACAGGATAATCATCGAATGCAGGATGCCAGAAATAGTTACGGGTCATTGGCTCATTGTAGGAATATGAGAAGTCACGAATCCAACAAAGTGTATCTGGATAGATGCGAAGCGCATCTTTTTTGATGTAGTCGGCACGGTTGTGCGTCTTTTTGCTGTTTCTGTTAAAATCTGTTTTCCAGTCGAAGTCATTGGCAGCCTTTCTCCAATCGTACCACTGATAATCGTACACTAACTGACGAATATCAAGGTTGCGACGGTTTCCGAGCTGTTCATCACCGCTGTAAAACATTCCATCAAGTTCTCCACCGGGACTCCAGTCGAGTTCCTGTTCCCAATCTACACCCTGCACACCATTGGGATAATCCACTGTGTGTCCGAGTTGTGAGTGAGCTATGGAGTCTCTTACCCAATGAACAAACTGACGATATTCGTTGTTTGTTATTTCGGTATCGTCCATAAAAAACCCTTGGATTGAAACCTGTTTTGGACGAGCTACCAAGGATGAATTTACATCCTGATCGCTTGGACCAATGTGCAGGGCACCAGAAGGTATGTATTGCATACCATAAGGGTTAATCGGTGACCAAGTTGGGCGATCCAAAACGCCTATCAATTGTCCGCCACCGTCTTTTGGCGCGCAAGAAACCACAAGAAGGGTTCCGGCCAGTACGGATAAAATCTGATTTTTTTTCATGTTCGCACCCGTGATTTTAGTCTTTATTTTTTGTTTAAAGAGCACTGTAAATCCCTCAAAGGCAATAAAGAAATACAGTTCAAATATCGAATAAAAATAAAGCGATTCTGAATAATAAAAGGCAAGTTTATTCAAAATTGCTTAGTCTGTTCTCAAAACAGAGCCGCAAGATACAACTACTAACGGTAAATTTCAAGCAATATTATGCAGAATTAATTTTTAAAATGATGTTTTTTTTGAAATTCTTAAATTAAAACACACAATATGCTGATAATTATACCATTAAACAATTACAAATCTTAACCCTTACAAATATCTTGGATTGTAAATGACCTTTGCCGGTATTTGTTTTCCAAGTGGCTGTCTGAGATTATAATTTAATACAATTTCATGCGACCCTGTATTGAAATTACTCAATTTAGAGATTGAAATATCATAAGAGTAGGCCAACATTATATTTTTGGTTATTTGCATGCCAGCTAAAATGACTACCGCATCCACTGTATTTTTACTATAACCTCTAAACGCTGTTCCTCCAAAAAAATTGTCTTGATACTTAAATATTAAACCATATTCTGGTTGAAGCTTTATAAAATCTGTCTTCAAAAGTACCGAAGGGTGCAAAGACATATCTTTATTCAGATTGAGGCGATAGGCGGCAGAAAAAATATAATTGCGCAAATACCTGATTTCCTGTACGGTGCCAATGTCTAGTCGGGCTTTGGGTGCGCTTATATTAAGCGTTGTAAAGCCAGCCTCAAATTTTGAATGTTTATAATAAATTCCTGCATCGGCCGAGAAGGTATTGCTACTGACCTTGGTTTGTGGAATCAGGTTATCATTATGTCCAAGTATAGCGCCGCCTTCATAATCTCCGTCGGGCGCACGAAGTATGGTTCCGTCCAAAGATTTTTGCATGAAGCGCAGTGAGCCGCCAGCAGATAATTGACCATTATCGCCAAAATCGAAGATATAATTGTAGGAAGCTCTTGCAAAAGTATTGGCATAGGCACCTATTACATCATGTTCCAAAGAAACACCAACAGCACTTCGAAGGTATTCAATCGGAAGATGCACATTAAAGTTGAACCCCAATGGGCTACCTGGAAAATTGACCCACTGTTTTCTAAAAACAGCTGTAGCGCTCAATGAGCCATCCAAACCTGCATATGCTGTATGGTACTGATAGGGATTCAGCATATAAATACTATATTGTGCAGGCTGTTGTGCAAAAAGATTTATAGCAATGAATAATAAAGGCGTTATTATCAGATGCTTTAAAATATTCATATTATTGTATTAATTGTAGCTTAAGCTGTTTAATTCATTAATTGTCAAGCAAGATAGTAAATATTAATAGCTTATTGTAGAAAAGGTTTATAATTTCGACAGAATATACCCTGCTATAATAGCAAAAAGTATCCAAAGAATTGGCTCCCAAAGGCTAATTGGTTTAGAAGCCTTTCTTTTAATTTTTCTATTTAAAAAAGGC
>CANETR010000341.1 GCA_947441325.1 Saprospiraceae bacterium | reverse complement strand
CGATAGAATTGTCGGCATGGCTTCCACCATTGAGAATATTCATCATAGGCACAGGTAGCGTACAGGCACCTATTCCGCCAAGATAGCGGTAGAGCGGCAGGCCGCATTCCTGGGAAGCTGCACGGGCCACAGCCATCGATACGCCAAGAATGGCATTAGCACCAAGGCGCGATTTATTGTGTGTACCATCCAGTTCAATCATCATGCGGTCAATATCAATCTGTTCAAAAACATTGAAGCCGATCAACTCTTCCGAAATATTTTCCATTACATGCATGCAAGCATTTTGCACACCTTTTCCCATGTAACGACTTTCGTCATTGTCGCGCAGCTCTACAGCCTCGTGCTTCCCGGTTGATGCACCCGATGGAACAATTGCGCGTCCTACATTTTGATTGGAGGTAACCACTTCTACTTCCACTGTTGGGTTTCCTCTCGAGTCGAGCACTTCGCGTGCGAGGATTTCTTGAATGACCATGATAATAACTTGATAATGAGTTGATTTGAAAATTTGATAATTGCAGACATTAGTAAATATAAATATTTCGGCCTGTCTCAATTTTTCGCTGCAAAGGTATTTAATTATTTTCTTTTGACAACTTAAAATTGAAAGTCAAAAACAAACATTTGTGTAATTTAACCATTTTAAGTAGATTAGAAACTGCAGGGGAGTTTGAATGACTAATTTTGATGTATGAATTTTATCGATCAAAAAAATGTGCAAACTGTTTAAAAAACTCAAGATGTGCCTTTCTATTTGCCAAATGATAATCAAATTCAAGTTTATAGTTATTTGTAAATAAACCAAAATTGGGATGTCCTTGTCTTATTTTTAATGTAACAATTTCAGGTTCTAAATTTATACTCATTCCCATTCTTAAAAATTCCCTCTTTGATAATAAGAAATTTCTAAATGCTTCATTTTCTAGAACATTCAGCAATTTTTCAGCTCCAGCACTGCAAAAAATCAACAACTCCTCATCAAAATCTGAATGATTTGTCCGGATTATACTTTCATCCTCCAGGGGTACATAATTATAGTTGCTTTCATTACAAAAAATACGAGCCCTGATTTCTTTACTAGTGCTTAATCTTAATTTATACAAATAAAAGTGTTGATCTCTGACGTCTTTTCTGGAACTATTACTTTTAGTAGTTTTAGTTTCGTCATAAGTTAAAAATCCCCAACGATTTTCCAGTAAGCCGCTATATCTGAAAAACAGTTTCTTGAAATCATATTTATTATCCTCTGGGATACCCTGAACGCTCAAGCCAAGTTCAATTGCATATTTCCTCGCGTTTTCAACCATTCTTTTTCCGATACTTTTCTCGTAAAGCAAAAAATAAGAAATTAAAAATGAAAATAAGGAAAGCCCACTTATGCAAATACCAATTAAGGTGATGGTCCTCAATTCTAATCTCCCATTATCCAATGTTTTCATAGGAAAAACAGCAGCTATGATGATCCCTACAAAAAAAATCAAAGCATAAATCAGCCACCTTTGGTTAACTGATACTATTTTCTTTTCTATTATAACAACAGCAATAATTGTTGATAAAGCTGTAACTGCGATAGAAATTATCCCATTTATAATAATCCAATCCGATTCAGTCATAGATTTTAATAATTTTAATTAAGCGAAAATCAAATATATAATTTTTATCTGATTGTTTACATCTTTAAAAAATTTGCAGCATTTAAATCAGTCCCTCAATAAAACAATATAAGATTAATTAACAAAGCATATCTGAATAATTCAATAATTAAGCCTATCTTTGCGCTTCGTAAAAAGAGGCAGTAATTTAATTGCCTAAAAATCAATACTAAAAAATATTTCATGCAAAAGCAAAACATTCGCAACATTGCAATTATTGCGCACGTTGACCACGGAAAAACAACTCTGGTGGACAAAATCCTGCATTATTGCCGCCTCTTCCGCGAAAATGAAACAACTGGAGAGCTTATTTTGGACAATAATGACTTGGAACGTGAACGCGGTATCACCATTCTTGCCAAAAACGTTTCGGTCAATTTCAAAGGGACGAAAATCAACATTATCGACACTCCAGGTCACGCAGACTTTGGTGGTGAGGTAGAACGTGTACTCAATATGGCAGACGGTGTGTTGCTTC
Organism: Saprospiraceae bacterium; assembly: GCA_947441325.1. GTDB lineage: Bacteria > Bacteroidota > Bacteroidia > Chitinophagales > Saprospiraceae > Saprospira. The sequence continues at coordinate 1,590 of CANETR010000341.1, read as the reverse complement.
TAGTGGACGCTTTCGAAGGCCCAATGCCTCAAACACGTTATGTACTATCCAAAGCATTGGATTTAGGCAAAAAGGTTATTTTGGTTATTAATAAAGTAGATAAAGACAACTGCCGTCCCGACGAAGTTCACGAGGCTGTTTGGGAACTGATGTTTAACCTTGACGCAACAGAAGATCAACTCGAGTTTAATACAGTGTATGGCTCTGCCCGTAATAACTGGATGGGTCCGGATTGGAAAAACCCAACTGACAATATTGGCTATCTATTGGATAAAGCATTGGAGGACATTCCTGCTCCGACAACAAATGATGGCACCCTGCAAATGCAGATTACCAGCATCGACTTTTCGCAATATATTGGCCGTATGGCTATTGGCCGCGTACACCGTGGTACTATCAAAGTTAATCAGCCTATATCTGTAGTAAAACGCGACGGAAAAATCGAAAAAACCAGAGTTCGTGCACTCTATACCTTCGACGGCCTTGGCAAAACAACTGTAGAGGAAGTAGTCAATGGTGACCTTTGTGCCGTAGTTGGCATCGAGAATTTCGAAATTGGTGATACAATTGCAGATTTTGAAAGCCCCGAAGGACTAGAACCAATTAAGATTGATGAGCCTACAATGAGTATGCTTTTCACTATTAATGATTCTCCTTTCTTTGGAAAAGAGGGAAAATTTGTCACTTCTCGCCATATCCGTGAGCGTTTGATGAAAGAACTCGAGAAAAACCTTGCACTTAGAGTTGAAGAAACCGATTCTGCAGATGCATTTATGGTTTTTGGCCGTGGTGGAATGCACCTTTCGGTTCTAATTGAAACTATGCGTCGCGAGGGTTATGAATTTCAGGTTGGTAAACCGCGCGTAATTGTAAAAATGATTGATGGACAAAGAATGGAACCTACCGAGGTTTTATCTTTCGACGTTCCAGAACAATATGCAGGTAAAATTATTGAACTTACCTCTCAGCGTAAAGGTGACATGACGGTTATGGAACCAAAAGGCGACTTGATGCACCTTGAATTCGATATTCCTTCTCGTGGTATCATTGGACTTAGAACTCAGGTTCTGAATAACACAGCGGGCGAAGCAGTTATGACTCACCGTTTCAAAAGTTATGAGCCTTGGAAAGGAGAGATTCCTTCTCGTCTGAAAGGTTCATTAATCGTTATGGAAACAGGATCATCTATTCCTTATGCGATGGACAAACTTCAGGATCGTGGTACTTTCTTTGTACCTCCGGGAGTTGACGTTTATGAAGGACAGGTTATTGGTGAGCACATTCGCGAAAATGACCTTGTTATCAATGTAACAAAAACTAAAAAACTAACCAATATGCGTGCATCCGGTTCGGATGACAAAGTGAAACTTCCACCACCATTGGTTTTCTCTTTAGAGCAATTTATGGAATACATCGGTGATGATGAATACATGGAAGTAACACCGGCAAGTCTCCGTCTTCGCAAAATCTACCTAAAGGAGCATGAACGCAAAAAAGCGGGCAATGCAGGCAATGTAATGGTTGAAGAAGATTAAGCTTTGCTTTAAAATCAAAATAAAAATCAGGGTATCCAGTATGGGTACCCTTTTT
>CANETR010000340.1 GCA_947441325.1 Saprospiraceae bacterium | reverse complement strand
TTTATTTCGGAAGCACGTAGTGCAGCAGCCGAATCTGTTGTAAAGTATGGGCTTCCTGTTCCTGCTACAAAAATCAGAACACGTTTTTTCTCGAGATGACGAATGGCACGACGACGGATATAAGGTTCAGCGACCTTATCCATACCTATTGCTGAAATCAAACGGGTATAAATACCATGATTTTCGAGGGCGCTCTGCAGTGCAAGACCATTAATAACAGTAGCAAGCATGCCCATATAATCGCCTGTTACGCGCTCAATACCCGAAAGCTTTGAGTCGAGACCTCTGAAGATATTGCCTCCGCCAATAACAATGGCAACTTCAATTCCCTCATCGACAATTTTCTTGATTTCATTGGCATAGTGATAGAGCATTGGCTGAGCAATACCAAATTCTTTGTCGCCCATGAGTGATTCTCCACTAAGTTTCAGCAGCACTCTATTATATTTATTAGCCATAATTATTGGATTTTTGGTTTAGTTGAGAGAGAGAGTTCCTGATAGCGCAAAAAAAAAGCGTTTCGGCATTCGAAACGCTTTTTTAATTTTTAACCCAGAGCGAAGTGAACAAATCCGCTGACTGTGAGGTCTTTGTCCAATGCCTGAAGAATTTGTTTTACAGTTTCTTTATTGCTGGCTTTTACAAATTCCTGATTAAGCAGGGTACGTTCTTTGTAAAAAGCATTGAGTTTACCCATAGCAATTTTCTCGAGCAGATCTTCTGCTTTACCTTCGTTGCGGGCAATTTCTTTAGCAATTTCGATTTCTTTTTCAACTAGCGTTGCATCAACCTGGTCTTTATCAACAGCAATTGGGTGCATAGCAGCAATTTGCATAGCGATGTCTTTACCAGTTGTGTCAAGACCAGCAACGTTTTTGTTATAACCAACAGCAACACCTGCTTTGTTACCCATGTGGATATAAGGAATTACATAACCGGCTTCGATACTGCCATAGCTGTTCAATTCAATTTTCTCGCCAATTACGCCCGTTTTTTCGATAAGCGCTTCACCTACAGTGATATCAGTAAGTTTAGTATTGAGTAGCGCTTCTTTGTCGGCAGGGAAATTGTTAAGTGCAACAGTGGCGATGCTTTTAACGAAGTTGATAAAATCTTCATTTTTGGCAACAAAGTCAGTCTCACAACCAACACGTACAACGATACCTTTGGTATTATCGGCAGATGTAAGCGCAATAACAACTCCTTCAAGGGTTTCACGGTCGGCACGTTTATCATTCAGTTTCTGTCCCAATTTGCGGAGATATTCAATAGCACCTTCGAAATCGCCATTGGCTTCTTCGAGAGCTTTTTTACAGTCCATCATACCTGCTCCGGTTTCGTCGCGGAGTCTTTTTACATCTGATGCAGAAATTTTGACGCTCATTTTTGTTTTTGATTTAACTGTTTGTTTAATTATATTAAATACTCCGCACAAAAGAGTCTGTACGGAGTATCATGAATTTTTTTGAATTTACTCAGCTTCTGCTGTAGCTTCTTCTTTCATATTTTTACGTTCCTCAAGACCTTCACGGATTGCATCTGCAAGATAATTGATTATAATTGCAATTGCTTTAGAAGCGTCATCATTTGATGGGATCGCAAAATCAACAATTGTTGGATCTGAGTTTGTATCTACGATACCGATGGTACGAATACCAAGGCGGGTTGCCTCTGCAATTGCGAGGTGTTCGTGGCTAATGTCAACAACAAGCAAAGTATTTGGAAGCTTGTTAAGCTGTGCAATACCGCCGAACATACGGTTCAACTTCTCGTGTTTGCGAGAAAGTACCAGACGTTCTTTTTTGGTAATGTTTTCCAAAGTACCATCGTTGAGCATACGCTCGATGTTTTGCATTTTGCGAACCGATTTGCGGATAGTGGCAAAATTGGTCATCATACCACCCAACCAACGGTCGGATACGAATGGCATACCAACGCTTCTAGCAGCATCTTCGATGATATTGCGGGCTTGTTTCTTAGTACCGACGAAAAGAATTTTCTTGCCGGATTTTGCCATTTGGCGAAGTGCATTTGCAGCACGCTCAAGGCACTCTACAGTGCGGTTTAGATCTATAACGTGGATGCCTTTACGCTCCACAAAGATATATGGACGCATTTTAGGATTCCACTTTCTTTTCATGTGACCGAAGTGGCAGCCGGCATCCAACAAATCTTTATAAGTAGGTGTTTGCATATCTTTTTTAATAATTTTGATACTACGGCGATTAACTCGCCATTTCCAATAATAAGATTAACGTTTGCTGAATTGGAAGCTTCGGCGTGCTTTTGGTTTACCGTATTTTTTACGCTCAACGGCACGTGGATCGCGTGTAAGGTATTTTTTGGCTTTGAGCGCAGGACGGAAGTCGCTGTTGATACGCACCAATGCTCTAGAGATACCTAAACGAACTGCCTCGGCCTGACCTTTGATACCGCCACCTTTAACGTTGACATTGATATCATAGATGTTTTGAACTTCAACGGTTAAGAGCGGATCTACGATCTTGCCCTGAACATGAACTACCGGGAAGTATTGTTTATAGTCACGTCCGTTTACTTGGATGTTTCCACTGCCTTGACGAACGTAAACACGTGCTACTGCAGTTTTTCTTCTTCCCGTCGCATTAATCATTTCCATATTTATGCTTGACTTTTACTATTTTTTGAAATCGAAAGTTAATTCTTGAGGTTTTTGTGCTGCGTGAGGATGAGAGGCTCCGATGTAAACATGAAGCTTCTTGATCATCGCACGACCCAATTTGCCTTTAGGCAACATACCTCTGATGGCATTTTCCAGGAGCATAGCAGGTTTTTTTGCCAATACCTCGGCAGCTGTAGCCTGTTTTTGACCGCCGGGATAGCCGGAATAAGTCAGATAGACTTTTTTGTCCATTTTTCTGCCGGTGAGTGCTACTTTCTCGGCATTAACGATTACTACATAATCGCCACAGTCGAAATGAGGGGTAAATCCTGCTTTGTGCTTACCACGCAGAATCATTGCAATTTTTGACGAAATACGACCTAATGTCTGACCTTCGGCATCAACTACCCACCATTTACGTACAACAGTTGCATTATTTTCGAACTGCGTTTTGTAACTCAGTGTATCCACAATTTTTTTGTTTAAAATTTTTACTAATCAATAAAGTGTAGCACTTTCGAATCGCCATAATCGGGAAGGGCTTTTCAAAAGCGAATGCAAATGTACAACGAGTATTTTTTATAAAAAAGCTTTTTGCATTAATTTTTTTTCATAAAAAATGATAAATCATTGATTTTCAATAATCGGATTGGATATCTTTTTTGAAAAAAGTCATTTTTTAAGTAAAAACTTACTCATTTTGGCAAATGTTTTCAAAATCCGAATCGATTTTTCATAATTAATTAGCAATCAGTTAGGATTTGGTATTGAAATTTTTGAAAAGGTTTAGCTTCGGGCTCTACCGGGTATTTTCTGGGTTAAAACCCAGATCTCCAATGGTACATAAAATCTGAGCTTACCCCGAAAGCTTTCGGGGGCATCAGATTTTTTTTAATGGATTTAGCCTTAATGCAAATCTATACCAAGGGATGTCCAGCATGGTGTAATGTTGTGCTTCTCCGAAGCTAGTGTTAAATCTAGTTCCTAGTAACTAGTACCTAATTTACTGGCTACTGGCTACTAAAAAACTAGTACCTAGTACCTAGCTCCTCTTTACTAAAAAAATCTTTCCTCTTTCCCTCTTT
>CANETR010000339.1 GCA_947441325.1 Saprospiraceae bacterium | reverse complement strand
TATTTAAAGACAACTATTTACTTTTTTTAATATCAGCCTGAACCTCATTTACCTTTTTATTTTGAGTATCGATCTCTGTTTTTTTCTTAGCCTTCTCCTCTATACCTGTTTTGATATCCTCTTCCGCTTTCTTGATATTTTCTTCCGCTTTGCGGATATTTTCTTTATATTCTTCAATATTTCTTTTGCGTTTTTCCTCAGCTTTTTCTAGGTCTTTGTAGTCATCTTCAAGCTTTTTTAGAATTTTCTTTTCTGCCTCCAGCAATTCTAACAACATATCGGCAGAAAGTCTGTCGGAAAATTTATCAAGAATTTTACGGGCAACATCGAACTGTTTTGGAAATTCTTTCTGAGATAGAAAGGTAACGCCAAAGTTGAACCATACGGTAAGTTCAGATCCTTTTTCGGCTGTTTCATCCACGCGTGCTATAATATCGATGGTATTTTCGCTCATTTCTTTGATTGTGGCATCGTCGGTAAAAATTTCTTTGTCTTTTTTACTATAGTCGGTTTTACCTTTGTATGCCTTAATGAAAGATTCCCAAGTGTCTTTTACTTTATCTCCCGAGGTATTGGGAATTGTCAATACCAATGCAGGCTGCGAACCTTTGCTACAGGCACGATTCTCTTCTTTGAGCGTGGTTTTAACCTGTGCAGACGTATAAGTGAAACTAAATAGAGCAATCAAAGCGAAGAAAAACTGTCTCATAATCGTACTTTTTGAATTGTTTTAGAATGTATAGTCGGGCATTTGCCAATGGAGTATCCAAAAACTCTACCAATTTGAACACAATATAAAAAAAATATGGCTCGAAAACATTTTTTGCCTAAAAAAAGCCCACAGAAAAATCTGCAGGCTAATTTGATTCATCCTTGTTTTCTATCTAATCCATTTTCAGAACCGTAAATTCTGTTCTACGATTCGCCTGATGTTTTTCTTCAGTACATTCTTTGCCATCCTTACACTCGTTTACGAGTTTTGTTTCGCCATATCCTTTAAACTGCATTCTTCCGGCTTCGATTCCTCTGCTTATGAGATAATCCATGGCCGATTTTGCTCTTTTGTCGGAAAGTCCAAGATTGTACTCGGCCGTTCCCCTACTGTCGGTATGTGCACTCATTTCAATTTTCACTCCAGGATTATCCTTCATGAAGCGGAGTAGATTATCGAGATCTCCAGCAGCATCTTTACGGATATTCCATTTGTTATAATCGTAATAAATATTGTTCAACACAATGGTAGTTTTTTCTTTCACCTCTTCCAATTCCAAGACTACTTCAAAGGTTTTTGAATCTTTCAATCCCAATGTTGAAACCGAAGATTTTCGGGTAAAATATTTTTTTCTATTCCCGTAAATGCTGTAAGATTCATTTCTATCCAATTGAAAAACAAATTCACCGCTTGCATCTGTTTTAATCATATTTATTTTAGAATCTACGCTGTTTAGTAGTTCAACATTTACATCGGAAAGCCGCTGTTTCGAATTCTTATCTATAACATAGCCTTTTACCCAAAACTCAGGGCCTCCCAAATTAAGTTGAACAAAAAAAGTATCCGATTTCTCGAGCCCCATAGTGCTTACTGATGCCGTATCTGTGGTCTGTGTTTTACTAATACCGCTTACTTCATAATCACGATTCCACTCAAGAGGCATTTCGAAGTTTCCTTTTGGGTCTGTTAATATTGAATCCAAGCCTTTTCCATTGTTTAGAATTACCAAGGCATTTTTCACGGGGTCTTTATCTGCATCGACCACTTTACCGACAATCAAGAATTGAGGATCATGCACCTCCCAGCTGTAAATCTGGTCCTTACCACTCCTGTTCGATGAAAGAAAACCACTTTTGCCATCGCCAGCACGATAAATTGAGAAATCATCGAAATGGGTATTAATTGGACCTTTCAGATTTAGGGGATGTGACCATTTTTGACCATCGAAAACCGTTACAAAAATATCGAGTCCCCCCATACCGCCATGCCCATTCGAAGCAAAAAAGAGGGTATCACGATGTCTGGAAAAAGGAAAAACCTCATTATCAGGGCTATTTATATCCTGCCCCAAACTTACAGGTTGGCCCCAATCTGTTCCATTATAATTTACCATGTAAAGGTCGGCTCCTCCCTCTCCACCTTGTCTATCGGATGAAAAAAAGAGTGTTTTTCCATCTTCAGTAATGCTCGGATGCATAGTTGAACTGTTGGTCTCATTAAAAAGTAAGTCACCCGACAATTTCCATTCCCCATTACCTTCAATTTTGTAAACCGAAATTTTGAGCTGATTGATATCCTTCTCATCGAGTTTTCTCTTGTTATTATTTTTCAATACACTTCGGGTAACATAGGCATATTGACCAGCATCATCGACAACCATAGGCCCATCGTGTAAGGACGTGTTGACATCAGTACCTACACTTTCAGCACTGTTCAGATCGAATGCTGAAGCATGCCTGATACGATACACATCTAGAAAAGATTTGCCATTCCAGGGATTTGCCTTCTCTCCTATACTGACATCTTTTTCTGCAGTAAAGTACAGATATTTTTTGTAGGGATATGGAGAAAAAGCTGCTGTAAAATTAGGCAAATCAATCAATTCGATCTTTACCCTGCTTTCGTGATACTCGGCAAATTCACCCTCTTTTGTAGTTTTCAGTGCCCATTCCCTTGCATTGGCATCCTCCGGGTGTTCCGCTATGTAGCGGTTCAGTGCATCGAGGCCTTCATCTTGTTTGCCATTGGCCAACAATGATTTGGCATAGGCCAATTTTACCTCAGGGGCTGCATTTTCATCCTCGAGTGCCTTAGCATAATGCTGCTCGGCCTTTGCAGTGTTATTCATTTTATCATAAGTGGATGCAATTTTTGCATGCAGCTCTGGGTCTTTTTTACCATTCATGGCTTTTTCATAATGATGTATGGCTTTTTTGTATGCCATATTTTCAAATGCTGCATCTCCGCGGCTGACTTGTCCCGACCGACAGGCAGTCATTAAAATAAGCGCCGAAAAAATTAAAATGATATTTGCTCTCATATTAATATTCATTTTATTGTTAATTAGCATCCAACCAAAATTGGCAATGCTGTTTAAAATTTAGAAATAACGGGGTGATTTATACTTGGCAATTTTGGGAGCCAAGTCATATCCCAACAGAAATTCGTGCGTAGTACCACCATACATCCTCAGATATTTTGGTGTCGAAAGATCGAAGGCATAAGCAATGCGAAGGGATTCTACAGGCCTGATTTCGAGCATAGCCATAGCTGCTGCATTGGTACGGTATCCAAAGGTCAGAAATGCCATGTCTTTGTATCCCCATGTCAGATTTACATCACCCTGAAAGGGCGCATTCCTGACATATTTACAAAGGGTAGAGGGCTTAAATGTAAAATCTTTGGTCAATCTAAATACGTAGGCAGCCGAAATAAAATAATGTCGTCTCAACCAACTTGAATTATTTATATTGATATTCAGCTCGTGATCGGCATCGTAGGCCCAAAGTGTAGGTACCGAAGCGCCGACATAGAAATTTTCACCATGCAGATAGGCTCCAAAACCAAATTTGGGAATTACCATATTACGTATGTTATTATCAAATTGCACATCGCCTTCATCCCAAACCAACAAGTCGCTCAATTTGGCATTGTAAAATGAGACGCCCGCTTTCATTCCAAGACCCAATGTAATTTTTTTATTCAAACGCACCTGATAGGCATAGTTTAGATGGATCTCATTCAAGGAACTGAC
>CANETR010000338.1 GCA_947441325.1 Saprospiraceae bacterium | reverse complement strand
GATGTTACGCATTATGTAAAAGAAGGCTCTGAACTGGATAAAGAAGCTGCAAGAAGAACTACTTCAGTTTATCTGGTAGACAGGGTACTGCCCATGCTTCCCGAAAAGTTATCGAATGGTGTCTGTTCGCTCAGGCCAAATGAAGATAAATTGACATTCTCGGCTATTTTTGAGTTTAATCATGAAGGAAATATTCTGAATGAATGGTATGGAAAAACCGTCATACATTCTGATCGTCGTTTTACCTATGAAGAAGCACAGGAAATGCTCGAAGGCAAGGAAGGTGATTTTGCAGCAGAACTACTTTTATTAAACCGTTACGCACATATTCTACGCAAAGCGAGATTCAAAAAAGGGGCTATAAATTTCGAATCTCCCGAGATTAGATTCAAGCTCGATGAGCATGGCAAACCACTCGAAGCCTACGTAAAAGAGCGTAAAGATGCGCATATGCTAATTGAGGATTTTATGCTTTTGGCCAACAAAATGGTTGCCAAAAAAATTATGGATACAATGAGATCCGGAGGTCCGCAAATTCCTTTTGTATATAGGATTCACGACCTTCCCGACATGGAAAAAGTGCAAAATTTTGCCAATTTTTCGTCGAGACTAGGTTATCCGATGAATATCAAAAACCCCGAATCGGTTTATTCTGCGTTCAATAAATTATTAAAAGATTCTGCTGGTAAAAACGAACAGGCTGTATTGCAGCAATTGGGCATAAGAACTATGGCTAAGGCCGCCTATTCTACCAATAATATTGGGCATTTTGGATTGGCATTCGAAGACTATGCGCATTTTACTTCACCAATCAGACGATATGCAGATGTTTTGGTGCACCGAAATTTTGAACTTTTCCTTGACGGAAAAACAACAAAAATGAACCCGGCAAAACTGGAGGAACTCTGCAAACATATCTCCAAAAAGGAACGCAATGCCATGGAAGCAGAGCGAGAATCTACCAAATACAAACAGGCCGAATATCTGCAGGACCATGTCGGAGATTCTTTCGAAGCTTTTATATCTGGTATGACAGAGTTTGGCGTCTATGCCGAAATTAAACAGAATTTTTGCGAGGGACTTATCCGTTATGAGAATATGTATGATAGTTTCGTGTTGCTGGAAGATGGTTTTCATATCAAATCGCCTAGCAGAACTATAAGAATGGGAGAAACTGTTTGGGTTAGAACTATGCGTGTTGATTTGGCAAAAAGGCAGGTTGATATGTCTATGATTACTGAAGCAGATTTTATTGTAAAATGCCGGAAAAGAAAAGAGTAGTGAACTTACAGCAAAAGAGTTAATTCCAACTTTGTTAAAACATCCGTCTAAAAACATTGAAGAGCTTTTTGATAAAACTGCTATAGTTTTCGAAGAGAGTGAAATCAGGAAATTTGCCAAAGCAAATAGTCTGGAATGGCATTTTAGCATTGCAGAAACAGCTGAATTTAAAGACTCCTTACTGATACTTAATTTTAATCCGAAGGCTGAAGAAGCTAAGTCTTATCTGGTACAGACACATCTGCCCGAAACAACTTTTGATCTCAAAAAATGGCAGAAAATGAAACCATTACTCGAAAAACATTTCGATATGTTTACGCTGGATTCAATTGTTGATAGCTACTATTGCCCCTTACGCTCTGCAGAGGAAAGTCAGATTACTGAATCTGACCTCGATATATGTATGCCATTGTTCAAAGATTTGCTAAAGGAACTTTCTCCGCGCCAAATCATTTCTTTTTCAAACGAACTTGAGGATTATTTCAATAGAAAGGAATTGCTTAGCGATATCGTTCACCTGGAAATTGAAATCGGTAAAAGAAAGATTAAAGCGACTAAGGCATGTATTAAAAATGGCAGAAAAAAAGTTGCAATTGCGTTTTTACCTGACAAAGATGTAACAATGTCAAAAGAGAACAGAGAAAGACTTTGGGAATTTGTAGCAAAAAAATAAATTGAGTTTATTTAGGCTGGTTTTTTCTGGTACCGATTGTAAACATTAGCACCATAAAACTAAAGGCAAAAAGCGCTGCAAAAACCAGCGCTATGCCAAATGTCAATACAAACATTGACTTAATAATAATTCCATAGATTATTAAAGCCATTCCTAGGGGTAGCCCGGCAAATTGCAAAGGAAAAAATACAACACCATTTACTCCTGCCCAAATGCCAAATAGGCCCAGGCCTGCAAACCAAAGCCAACCTAAACCTGGAATAATAAAACTAAAGGTTATGAGTGCTACAATAGACAATGGCATGAAACCATACCAGAAGATGGCAGATAGGACTGTGCTTTCAGATTTTTTATGATTTTTTTTCGGTATTCGTTTTTTAAATTTACTGCTTTTAGATTCTTTAACTGCTGTTTTTTCCTGCAAGGGCTTAACAGGAAAGATAGCCGTTGCGTTCACCGTAGTATAGTTTAGGGTCAAAAGCGTCAAAAGCAGTAATAAATATTTCATTTGAACTTATTTTTTGGACTTTTTCGATTTTTTCTTTTCACTGCGAACATATTGCCCTTTAGCTAAAGAGATTAGCATTCTTTTGAAAACAGGTCCTTTACGGCCTTTTTTGCTTCCATTGATAAAAGATTCGAAATACATTTTGGTGTACAAAACTGCATAGAGTGCACAGGTGCCATGATCCATCTTCTTGGAAACTCTGCGAAGCGTTATGTTTTTAGCGCCCAATTTTTTCATAGTATCTTGAGCAACAATAGAATTCTTATAATCTACCTGCTCATCGGCCTCGCAGTAACAGAGCATCATCGGAGTTTTGGGAACCCAGTTGTGCGTACTATTTTCTTTTAAAGCTACTTTAAAAGGAAAGCGTTCATTTTTTAAATATTCATCAATGACTTCATTTTTAATAGCGTCTTTAGGTATTTTAGGCATCTCGCGATTTACATCGCCCATGCTATGTTGTCCGTTGAATAAAGACAAAACCTTTGTATCATAGGGTGCCTTGAACGCCGTTTTTAAATCATCATAGAGTTTATAAACTTCCTGAAAACTCACCATAAGATAAGGCAGATAGCCCGGATGTGAGTATTCTTTAAACATATTTCCCTCCTGTACACCTGTCAGATCATAGGCTCCCGACATTGGTGCCGATGCTGTAAACTTAAACTCTTTAGACAATTTAGGATCTGCCTCTACTACTTTCTGAAAGGCCATTGTAGCATGACCCCCCTGAGAGTAACCCGTTGTAAACAAATGTTCGCTTAAGCTAATGTAATGTTGAGTATTGAATTCCCTTATTGCTCTTACAAGATCAATTGATGCATAAGCTTCGGTATGAATATGATGGTATAGGTGGAATTTTTCACCTTTGCCCAAACCTACATAGTCGGAATAGGCAACGGCAAAACCATCGGTTGCAAATCCAATACAGATGGCCATTTCACCACCCAAGCCCACTTCGCGATGTTTTTCTATTTGTGTGCCGTGGTGATACACCATCAAGGGTGAATTCTTAGCATTTTTAGGTACAAAATAAAGCCCCGAGGCTTTTATAATGCTATTGTCGTGCCAATAGGTATTGTATATAACTTCATAAATTTCAACATCGTATTGTATCGGTGCTATAGCTTTTGGGATGCCTGCTTCTTTCCATTTTTTCTCCAGGTCGGCCTTGGTATAAGTTCTTATCAATTCAAAACTGACCAATTTTGTTTGTGCTGTTTGTTGCGCTTTCAGTATGCTAGTTACTAAAAGAAAGATAATTAAGGTTTTAAAAAAATTCATAGTTT
>CANETR010000337.1 GCA_947441325.1 Saprospiraceae bacterium | reverse complement strand
GCTCGATGTTCCTTGCAGTGGAACCGGTGTCATACGCCGCAATCCCGATGCTAAGTGGAAACTAAATCCAAAATTTATTGAAGATATAATAAAATTGCAAAGTCATATTTTGACAGAATACTCAAAAATGCTTAAAGCCGGCGGAAAATTACTTTATGCTACCTGTAGTATTCTACCCGATGAAAACGAAAGGCAGATTGCTTGGTTTTTGGAGGAGAATGAAGTTGGCGCTGAATTTACACTCATAAAATCGAAGAGAATCATGCCTCAGGATGAAGGATTTGATGGATTTTACATGGCGCTTCTTCAAAAAAAATCACTATGACCATTTTTCTTCCAAAGGAAAGAGCCTTCCGATTTCTTACAAAACTTTGGACGCTTTTTATTCTTGTTGCCATTGTTTTTCTGGTACTTAATCCAAAGTTTTTATCGCCTGAGTATTTAAAATCAATGTTTACAGGCTATGGAAATTACCTTTGGCCCATGTACATTTTTATTCTTGTAGCCCGCGTTCCTTTAGTTTTTCCACCAACGCCAGTCTTATTTTTAGGATTTCTGCTGTTTCCAAATCTTAAGGTTTTAATTGTATTATTGGTACTTTTTTCAACACTGTTATCAGCAGCTTTTTTTTACTTTTTTGCCGGACATAGCGGTCTAAGCGAATATTTTCATCGAAATTATCCAAAACAGACAGCAAAAATAGAACTTATGCTTAGTAAGCCTCGTGCTGTTTGGTTTGTTATTATTTGGTCTTTAACCCCAATCGCACCAATCGATCTTTTGTGTGTCATTGCTGGTGTTGTAAGGCTTCCTTTCAGATACTTAATTATTGGTATGATAATCGGTCAATTGCCTATTTTATTTGCTTATGCTTATTTGGGGCATCTATTTTTTTTATAGGAATGCAGATTAGCTGTTAATTATATTTTAATGACTTTAATAAATTCATTTTGTTAATGTATATTTGTGCCTTTATGGCATTTTTTTATTTAAAATTACTGTTTTGGACTCCGATAATATAGTCATAATACCCACCTATAACGAAATCGAAAACATCGAAAAAATCATTCGAACTGTTTTTGGACTCGAAATGCCTTTTCATATTCTAATTGTTGATGACGGATCTCCAGATGGGACTGCCGATGCTGTCAAAAAATTACAGCTTGAGTTTTCTGAGAGACTTCATTTGCTTCAGCGTAGTGGTAAACAAGGCTTGGGCACGGCATACATTGCCGGTTTTAAATGGGCTTTGGAGCGTGATTATCAATTCATTTTTGAAATGGATGCCGATTTTTCACACAATCCCACCGATTTGTCCAGACTCAGAATTGCTTGCGAGGCAGAGAAAGTAGGGGTGAGCATAGGTTCAAGATATGTTCGCGGTGGCAAATTAGTCGATTGGCCTTGGAACAGAGTCCTAATGTCGCGCGGCGCTTCCTTCTATGTAAGAATCGTCACATGGATGCCGGTTTCAGACTCTACAGCAGGATTTGTCTGTTATAGCCGAAAATTCTTGGAAAGTCTTGATTTTGATAAAATTAAATTTGTAGGCTATGCATTCCAAATTGAAATGAAATTTGCAGCCTGGCAATTAGGTTTTAGACTCAAAGAAATTCCAATAACCTTTATCGATCGCAAAGAAGGTGCCTCTAAAATGAGCACTGCAATCTTTAGCGAAGCTTTTTGGGGAGTTTTGAAAATGCGCTGGAATTCATTTTTTAAATCTTACCGAAAAAAATAAAATAATCTTTAAGCTTCAATTCAATCTAAAAATATATGGATATTTTATATTTCGTTTTGTTCTTTGTCTTGACCTATTTGCTTCCATTTGCAGGTATTTCAAAACTGTTTGAACTAAGAGGCGAGCAAGGCTGGAAGGCTTATGTGCCCGTTTTAAATTTTATAATCTGGAACAAAATAATTGGAAAACCAGCCTGGCAGATTGTTTATCTTTTTATACCCCTTGTTAATATTTTTGTGATTGCCTCAATGGCAAGCGATTTAAACAAATCATTCAGCCGATTTTCCTTCCTTGACAGTGTTTTGGCTATAGCAGTTCCTTTTGCCTGGTTTCCTTACATGGGCTTTAGTCTATCGAAAAATCTTAAATATATCGGACCTGCAACTGAGTTAAGGAATGAATTTAGAAAGAATTTGAAAGTTGCCATCAAATCCAAAAATGAAGCAGAGGTTCGTAGATTGGAAAAAGAGCACCCGATTCCCAAAAAGGGCATGCTCAGAGAATGGGCCGATTCTATACTTTTTGCAGTATTTGCTGCGCATTTTATTCGCCTGTTTTTAATCGAAGCTTATACAATACCAACGCCATCAATGGAAGGTTCACTATTGGTTGGGGATTATCTTTTTGTTTCAAAGGTCCATTATGGGTCAAGAATGCCCATGACACCAATCTCATTTCCTTTGTTGCACAATGTTTTGCCCATCACAGGAAAGGAATGCTACATGATTTGGCCTCAGTGGCCCTACCGCAGGGCGCCACGTATTCAATCTGTTCACAGATACGACCCGGTAGTTTTTAATTATCCCGAAGGTGATACTACTTTAAAAACAACCAATTATGGCGAAGATTATTATAATGTTCTTAAAAAAATTCCCGATTTGAAAGAGCGTGAAGATATTCGAGCAAAAATGAAGCTTAATCTTAAGGACAGGATTACAGTAAGACCAGTCGATAAGCGTGATCACTACATTAAGCGTTGTGTGGGATTGCCAGGTGATACTATAGAAGTACGCGATGGTGACTTATATGTAAACGGTCAGCCTTCACCTCTTATTAAAGGCGTACAGTATGAATATTTTTTACGGGCAAAATCTGGAAAGCTCATAGATATGGCCTATATCAAGAAGAATTATACCATTACCTCTGATCCAAGATCTAGAGCGGATGTGGCTATTGTTCACACTTCACCCGAACAGGCCGAAAAAATGAAGAAAAATTTAGCTCCTGTATTGGATACTTTTTTCAGAGTCTTGGCTGATAAAGGAGAGTTGGATGAAAATGGAATCTTTCCCTATAATCATGAAATATACAGATGGAATAATGACCATTATGGACCTATTTGGGTGCCAAAAAAAGGAACAAAAGTTACATTGTCAATGAAAAACATTGAGCTCTATCTTCGAATTATAACAGCTTATGAGGGCAATAAACTGGAAATCAAGGACGGACAATTTAAGATAAATGGCGTTCCTACAAATGAATATACCTTTAAAATGGATTATTACTGGATGATGGGAGATAACAGACATAATTCTGCAGACTCCCGCTCATGGGGTTTTGTACCCGATGATCATGTTGTTGGAAAACCATTGTTTATATGGTTTTCTCACGACGGTTGGAATATTCGTTGGAATCGTTTGTTTAAAAGTGCGCTAGGTAAATAAGCTAATAATTCTAATTTTAAAGCGTTCGGAGAATTTCTTCGAACGCTTTTTTTATTATTTTCTTGGAAATTACTAGATATGTTCCAATTGCAGTTGTTTATTATGTATAAAATGCTTAAATTGCCCCCTGATTTTAAAAAGATTATAAAACTTAAACAATACAATCGAAATGGCCGATGAATTAAGTCTCGATTCAATAAAAGATATGAAAAAAGCCGTATATATAAAGGCTTTTAAAAACAAAGCAGCATGGAAAAAAGCCAAGGCTGTTATATTTTTGGTAGATTACAAATTGGAAGGCAAAAAAGCAGTAATTGCGATACCTTTCAAAAAAGAGAATGAAATGAAACTTGAGATGAAACGTCT
>CANETR010000336.1 GCA_947441325.1 Saprospiraceae bacterium | reverse complement strand
TTTCTGCGAAAGAGAAGGAACTCATGACGGTTTAATAAAGTTACCTGGAGCGAGTATTTTAGGTGCCAGGAGCGAGGAGCGAGTGTTTTAGGATTCAGTTTTGCAGCAAATGCTCAATAGGATTCAATTTAGTTATTAGTCCATAGATGCAAGTTTGAGGTCTGAAATCTATTTTCTCAAATCTCAAATCTCAATTCTACCTTCTACCTTCTACCTTCTAATTTTTAGCAGAGTTCAAGCGTCTAGCATTACTACTATTAACTCCTTTGGGCCATGAGCCCCCATCACCAAAGTCTTTTCAATATCGGCTGTGCGGCTGGCACCGCTAGTTAAACTGACCATAGAGGGCAATGATGAACAAGTGGAGAGGTAAGCCTCTACTAGTTCATTGATATTATAGTGCAGTTGTCGTTTGTAAGCAATGACAATCTGAGTATCTGGGGCTATAGCATGCGAGCGGCCCTCTGTCTGAGCAGAACTGAATAAGATGGAACCTGTTCTAGCAAGCAAGCCGATACAGGAGCTAATACACAGTGAACCTTCTGCAACAATGTCCAAACTTTCATTTAGTCCGGAGCTTAATCCTGCATTTCTTAGCAAATGAATCAGGTTTTCATCGGCGCAATAAATGGCATCCTTAGCAAGATTTTCACAATGCGGCAGAATCGCCTGAATGAGTTCTTCCTTGCTATTGCAGAAATAATACTTTCCTCCCAATGCTGTAAACTGCTCTTTGAATAATTTGAGCAAATCTTCAGGTGCGGGACTAAAAATATCCTTTTCATCGACAATTTCAGGATATGGAATTGGCGTTTTCAAAGAAGCTGTATTCAGTCGCTTCAGGATATTTTCTTTTGAGCTTTTTTGCATGTCATCATTAAAAAAGGAAAGCCTCTTTGCAGAAACTTTCCTTAAGTTTATATTAGTTCAGTATTATACTGTTTCATTAGCATCTGTCTCTTCAACATGTTCTTCTGTAGTCTGAGGAGCTTCTGTTTCAATTACAGTTTCATCAAAAGGTCTTTTACCGATGATTCTTTCGAGGTCATCTTTGTGCAAGACTTCTTTGCTAAGCAATTCATTGGCAATCAACTCCAGTTCATTGCGACGTTCTTTAAGAATTTCTTTAGCACGTTCGTATTGTGCTTCAATGATTTTTCTCGATTCATCATCTATTAAGGTAGCGGTTTCTTCAGAATAAGGCTTCATGAAAGCACCTTCGTTCATCATACCATAAAAAGAGACATTTCCGACTTTTTCATTCATACCATAATAGGTCACCATAGAATAAGCCATACGTGTTACATAGTCGAGGTCGCTCTGAGCACCTGTCGAAATACGGTTAAAGCAGATAGATTCTGCGGCACGTCCGCCCAAGGTCATACAAAGTTGATCATTGATTTGTTCGACAGTGGTGATATGCTGTTCTTTTGGAAGATACTGTGCATAACCCAAAGCAGCAACGCCACGTGGTACGATGGTAACTTTCACCAAAGGCATTGCATATTCAAGGAACCAACCACATACAGCGTGACCAGCCTCATGGTAAGCAATCACTTTTTTCTCTTCGGGAGAAATGAGTTTATTTTTCTTTTCCAAACCTCCAATGACGCGATCGACAGCATCATCGAAATCTTTCATATCGATGAACTTTTTGCCTTTACGGGCAGCAATCAAGGCAGCCTCGTTACAAACATTGGCAATTTCGGCACCGGCAAAACCGGGTGTTTGAGCGGCCAATTTATGTGCATCCACATCACCTGAGATTTTTAATGGCTTAAGGTGAACCTTGAAAATTTGTTCACGTCCAACCAAATCGGGCTTGTCGATAGAAATCTGACGGTCGAAACGACCTGGACGTAAAAGTGCCGTATCGAGGATATCGGGGCGATTGGTAGCTGCAATGATTATAACACCTTTGTCGGTACTAAAACCGTCCATTTCCACCAAAAGCTGATTCAATGTGTTTTCGCGCTCATCATTTCCCTGCATGGCATTGCGTCCGCGGGCACGACCGATGGCATCAATTTCATCTATAAAAATAATACAAGGAGCCTTTTCACGGGCCTGGCGGAATAGGTCGCGTACCCTTGAAGCACCAACACCTACGAACATTTCTACGAAATCGGAACCCGAGATACTGAAGAAAGGTACGGCAGCCTCACCTGCAACAGCCTTTGCTAGTAGGGTTTTACCTGTACCAGGAGAACCTACCAATAAAACACCTTTTGGGATTTTACCACCCAAGGCAGTATATTTCTTAGGATTTTTGAGAAAATCCACCACTTCCATAACTTCTTCCTTGGCTTCGTCCAAACCGGCAACATCTTTAAATGTTACTGTAACCTTTCCATCTTTATCAAATAAAGTTGCCTTAGACCTGCCAATATTGAATATCTGAGAACCGGGGCCTGCTCCACCACCTACTCTGCGCATGATAAATATCCAAACGGCAACAAGAATTAGCAAGGGCAATACCCAGCTTAGGATACCTCCTACCCAGTCAACCCTACGTTCATTGGTAATCGTAATATTGAAATTTTCCTTACCTTCTTCTTTTCTGATTTCATCCTGAAGTTGATAAATTCTATTTTCAAAAACTTCATCATTACCAATATTGTGGGTAAAATGAGGTCCGGCAGATGGTAAAGCCATACTTGGTTTAGGTATATCTTTTTTATAATCTGCTTTCTCCGTAGAATCTTTTTTGATATAAATCTCGGCCTTTTCCTTGTTGATAATCACGATTTTTTCGAGATCATTGGCACGGATTATTTTCTCTAATTTATTTCGGTCAATTGATTTAACTGTTGAGCTTGGCCAGAAAAAATTCAGTCCTATAAGAATAAGCGCTATGACGCCGTAAATCCAGAAATAATTAAATTTTGGTCCTCCCTTATCTTCATTTCGGGGAGCATTGTTTTGATTGTCTTGCATATAATAATTGAGGTAAATTTTTAACCTGGAAAATCAGGTGATTTTTTAAATTTTTTGAATTTTGGCATCACTCCACAGATGTTCAACATCATAAAATTCACGTTTTTCTTTATCGAAAATGTGAACAACCACATTAAAATAATCGATGAGTAGCCATTGGCGTCCTTGTTTTCCTTCAATATGAACCGGACGATCGCCAAGTTGTTCCCACACATTTTTTTGAACGCGGTCTGCAAGACCAGCAATATGTGTTGATGAAGTACCATTACAAATTACAAAAAAATCTGAGCTGGCTTCGGGTATCTCTCTTAGATCCATTACGGTGATGTTAACACCCTTAAGTTCTTCCAAAGCATCAATGATTGTTTTTACCATGATCGATGCCGGTTTTTTTGCAACTGCTGCTTTATCTTTTTTGCTCAAAATAAGTTGATTGTGTTATTAAAATGCGCCATTCGTACACATTTTACAAGAATGATTTAATTTTGCGGGTAAATATAGTAAAAAACAAGTAATGATTAATCAACCAAACAACACAGTTTTTATCGGAAAGGTTGCATTTCATCTTAGTTCAGTAGATTCGACCAACAAATATGCTCAGGAACTAATTTCAAAAACCAATCCAATTGAAGGAACTGTCATAAGGGCAGAGGAACAATATGCTGGCAGAGGACAATTTGGCAGCGAGTGGAAATCGAAGCCAGGCGAAAACATTACCATCAGTATCATTCTCTGTCCAAAGTTTCTTTTGGTAAAACATCAATTTTATCTAAATGCTGCCATAGCCCTGGGAGTTTATGATTTTATTAACGAATTATGCCCTTCTGCTGCCCTATCCA
>CANETR010000335.1 GCA_947441325.1 Saprospiraceae bacterium | reverse complement strand
TTCAGCACCGCTTTATAAATTATGAATTTCTGGGATTCAATAATGCACTCGAAAATGTAACACAGTCGGTTCAATTGAACTTTTTTAATCCAAAAATCGGAGCTGTGTATTTTCCCGATAACAGACAAAAAATATACCTATCTTCAGCTATTGGTCATAGAGAACCAAACCGCAATGATTACACCGAAAACAGCCCCGCTACCCGACCAACGCCCGAGCGGATGTATGATACAGAAATGGGCTACAGCATTAACCTAACTAAATTTGCATTCGAAGCAACTGCCTATTTCATGTACTATCAAAACCAATTGGTTTTGACAGGAGAGATAAACGATGTTGGGGCCTATATGCGCAGCAATGTACCCCAAAGCTATAGAGCGGGACTGGAACTACAGGGCGTCTGGATGCCAGTTAAGGGCTTAAAATGGGCAACAAATGTAACACTGAGTAGAAATAAAATACTGGCCTACACAGAATTTGTCGATAATTGGGATACCTGGGGACAGGAAGCCATTGATTACAAAAATACCGATATAGCCTTCTCTCCTTACCTAATCGCAGGTTCAGAACTGAGTTATGACCTAATCGACAAAACATTTGGGAACAGTAGCATTAAAAAACAGGTGCTGAATGCTGCCATCATTAGTAAATATGTTGGCAAACAATATATCGACAATACGCAGGAAGGAAGTCGTGCGCTACCTGGTTTTCTTGTCAATGACCTCAGAATCCGCTACACGCTTCAAAATATTGGACCAAGAGAAATTGGATTGAATTTTATGTTGAGGAATTTTACGAATGCACTCTACAGCAACAATGCCTGGGTTTACCGTTTCCGTTCTCCTTCTTATGACCCAAGACAAGATGATCCTTACAGTGGTCAAGAAAATGAAGATTTGTATCATTTGATAGGTTTATTTCCGCAGGCAGGTATTAATTTTATGATTGGCTTAGATTTAAAATTTTAATTTTTAGTATTAAATCAAAATATTACTTTGTTAAGCTTATGAAATTTGTAAAATGAAATAAAATTCCTATTTTGCAAATTGTTTAGGAAACAAAAAATTTTTCGGCAGGATTCCGTACATAAGCGGAATTCTGCTTTTTTCAACTAATTGATTTATGAACAGATTTATACAAATTCTTTTTTTATCAATGATTTGCCATTACACGATGGCTCAATTCGTAATCTTTGGTAATCCAAGACAGACTAACATCGTTAATAACGGTTTTACAGTTGGCTATACAACCAATATATCGGCAGGTTCGATAGTAAAATATGGTCTTACAAACTCCTTAGAGTTGGGATATATTGCCAATGGCCAAAGCAGCACAAACCATAGTATCAACTTAAGCGGCCTCAATCCTGCAACATTTTATTATGTACGTCCTTGCGCTATAAATGGAGCTGATACGGTGCAATCGACCAAAACATACCTTTACAGTACTGCCTCCAATTCAACTGGAGAAATTAAGGTATTTTTCAACGGATCTATTGACACGGATGTATCAACTGGTACTTTCCCGAACTTAAACAATAGCCCCGCAGCGATACAGGCAGAAATGATTAAAAGAATCGACTCTGCAAGAAGTAAAATCGACTGTTCTGTTTACAACAACAACACTTCTGCTATAGTAACGGCATTGAACAGTGCACACAACCGCGGCGTAAGGGTTCGCTATATTGCAGATGATGGCACTTCTAATACTGCCTTAAGCGCAGCCCAATTTCCAGTATTGTATGTCAACAGTCTTGACCTGATGCACAATAAATTCATGATTACCGATGTGGACAGTGTAAATAAATCTTTTGTTTGGACTGGCTCGATGAATTGGACGAGTAACAATATCAATGATGATTATAATAATGTAATTCTCATACAGGACCAGGCATTGGCTAGGGCTTATGTCACAGAATTTGATGAGATGTGGGGTTCAAATGGCAGCAGTCCCAATGCCACGCTTTCAAAAGCAGGAAATTTAAAAACGGATAACACCCCGCACTTTTTTAATATAGGCGGCAAAAGTATCGAATGCTATTTTTCCCCATCCGACAAAACAACCGAACAGATAGACAAAGCACTTCAAAGTGCCGGTGGTGACCTTCAAGTTGCTTTGCTTACGCTAACAAGAAATGATCTTGGTTCATCAATTATCGCAAAACATCAGAGCGGTGAAACAGTAGCCTGTATTATTGAAAACATCAACGATCAGGGTTCTGAATTTACTGACCTTACAAATGCCGGAGTAGATGCCCTGCAACATACCTTACCCTACGATATTCACCACAAATATGGTATCATCGATGCCAACACACCAAATTCCGACCCAATGGTGATAACTGGTTCACACAACTGGTCAACTGCTGCTGAAACGGTGAATGATGAAAATACGCTGATTATTCATGATGCAGAAATCGCTAACTGGTTCCTTCAGGAATTTTCACAGCGCTATTGCGAATTGAAAGGTGGAACAAGCTGTATTTATAATCCGCCAATTGCAACTGAATCATTGGAATCAGTAGATTTTACAGTAAATATTTTTCCTAATCCCGCTTCAGACAGATTCAATGTTGAGTTCAGCACAAGCAACTCTTTAAATCTTATAATTTTTAATCAATTAGGCCAAAAACATGCCGCCTATGAACTACGTTCTGGTGTGCATGAAATTAGCTGCGGAGATTTAGAAAACGGCGTCTACTATCTTCAATTTACAAACGGAAAAAGCACAAAACTGGAAAAGCTACTTATTATGAAGTAGTTTCATTAAACACTAAAAAGCATGGAGCCAAAATTTTAAAGACCAAAATTTTTAAAATTCCTTTGTCTCTAACTAAGAAAAAAATAACAGAGGCTGTCCAAATATCATGGGCAGCCTCTATTTATTTTAACCTTAATGCAATTGAAATAAGCTAAATCAATCAACAATATCTTTTTTTCGATAGACCGCAGTGCCAGCCAGGATATCGTGCAGCGCCTGTTTGTTATCGCCAAGTACAAAAAAGCATCCAATGAAAATGACTATACCGATAATTGAACCAATAAGGTCAAGAACTGGACTAAGCATGATAAGATTGAGAATGCCAATTACGCTGCTCATGTTTTTAAGCAACCACCTCTTCATATACTGATTGATATTAGCCCTGCTTCCATCAGCATTTGCTACCTGAAGGCCCAGTATCATTTTTCCAGGAGAAGCGCCAAAAAATCCTTCAATTAGATGATAAATTATCGAAAATGTTACCCCAATTGCAATAGCTACCAAATAAAAAACCCATAAGTCGCCAAGTGATTTTTCTAACATTTCCAATGCATCACCATCAACTTTTAAGGCATCAATGCCCTTTTGAATTAAAAAATCGGATGCTCCTCCAGATACAATAGCCCAAGTTACGATTGGAATTAAAATTATTAACAATAAAGCATCCAGCAGCATAGCACCCAATCTAGGGCCAAAACCAACTCTTTTTGGCGCCGACTTTATTGTATCGTCCAAGGTTTCGTCAAACATAAAATTGTTATTTTAAATATTTAAAAATTAGTGATTTAAGCCTTTTTGTCTGTTCTCCTTCTATTTCTTCTTCAAGTATCATGTCATTGGCAAGCTGCATTTCAAACACTTCTTTCATGTTTCTTATAAGCCCAAGTGGCACGCCCATTTTATTTGCGTTCTCGAGAATATAACCTGCTTCATATTTCATAAAAGCTATTTGAAGCTCATTTTCCAATTTTTCTCGATGTTTTAATCTTGAAAAATTATTTATGAACTCAGCACTTTCT
>CANETR010000334.1 GCA_947441325.1 Saprospiraceae bacterium | reverse complement strand
TTATCTTAGGATTATTACCAATTCTTTTAGTCCAAACTTTATGACCCTCTTTAAGTTCTATCATCTGTACCCCAGCAGCCTGAAATTTACCCTCGGTTTTAAAATTAAAATAATCAGAAGTACCTATTTCGCTTTTTTCTTGTTTGGTTTTATCTGCTTTGTTACAAGAGAATAAAGCAGCCAGGATAAGAATTGAAATTATTTTGTACATGGCAAAATTGAGTTAAAAGTAAAAAAGGTTTCAACAATAAAGCTGAAACCTTGTGTATGTAATGTGGGTGATGAGGGATTCGAACCCCCGACCCTCTCGGTGTAAGCGAGATGCTCTGAACCAGCTGAGCTAATCACCCTCTGTAAAGAGGAAAAAAATTAAATAACTTGGGTGGGTGATGAGGGATTCGAACCCCCGACCCTCTCGGTGTAAGCGAGATGCTCTGAACCAGCTGAGCTAATCACCCTAATTTTAGACCCTTCTTTTAAGAGCGACACAAAGATAATACCCTTTTGATTTTATCCAAAGCAAGCGCATTATTTTTTTAATATATTTTTTTACTTTTCAGTTCAGAATCTATCTTATCAATGGAATAACTAGAGTGAAAAATTCCAATTGATTTCATCTTTTAGATTGTTTTTCAAATAATTATTAGCCTTTGAAAAATGATTGCAACCTAAAAAAGCATTACCCGCCAATGGAGAAGGATGGGCAGCCTCAAGTATCAAATGTTTTGAGGCATCAATCAATAGGGCTTTTTTCTTGGCAAAATTTCCCCAAAGCATAAAAGCAACTCCTTCTCTCCTATCTGAGATGGTCTTGATTACTGCATCCGTAAAGTTTTCCCAACCAACTCTTTGATGAGACTGGGGCTTTGAAGCTTCTACAGTGAGAAAGGCATTTAACATGAATACGCCCTGTTTTGCCCAATGTTCGAGACAGCCATGATCAGGACTTTTGAATCCGACAATGTCTGTTTCCAACTCTTTGTAAATTTTCTTCAAGGAAGGCGGTATCTTTATTCCATGAGGCACTGAAAAAGATAAGCCATGTGCCTCTCCAGGATTATGATAGGGATCCTGCCCCAAAATCACTACCTTGATTTCATCTAATGGAACATTATTAAAAGCATTAAAAATCAAAGGGTCTGGAGGATATATAGTTTTACCTGCGGTCTTTTCGGCATTTAAATATTCTCTTAATTCAAGAAAATAAGGCTTTTGTAATTCATCTTTAAGGGCAGCTTTCCAACTTTCTTCAATTTGCATGGGTTTAGTTTCGGACATATTGGGGTAATTTTAGCTGCAAAGATAATAATTTAGTCTTTAAAATGACATATAACAAATATTATAAAAGGTGATAATAGTCAGTTTTAATATGTATCTATCTAGGATTAATGCCTCTAAAGATTAAAAAAACTATAAAATTGTCCATTCGGGAATTAAAATTAAAAATCATGCAGCAAAATAATTTTTAGCATAATTTTTGAATAAATTTGTACAAAACTAAAATACATGAAAATCCTAATCCCTTTTTTCTTTTCAATTATTATTAACATTGCCAATCTCTATGCACAAACGGTTCAAATAGAAGAACCACAAATAATTAGCCCTAGTTTTTCGGTGTATGTTGCTACAAATGGTAATGATTCAAATACAGGAGACAGTCTCTCCCCACTTGCTACATTTTCGGCAGCGTTGAATAAATTAGACCAGCTCACTGGCAACACAAATGGGAATGTTTACACCGAAATTGTCGTTTTTCCAGGCACCTATACTGAAGTCTTTCGTCAAGCGCTGAATAAATACCAAATTGGAAACAAGTTAATGAATGTTAGCCTTCGCGGCAAAGGAAATGTCCTCCTCGATGGAACAGGCATTACTGTGAATGTAGGAGGTGGAATGATTTATCTGTTGGGAAGCAATATATATGTAAAAAACATAGCTGTCAAGCAAAGTACCGAAAACGGAGTTCGTTTTGGTTACAATTTCAGTGGAACCATCATCAATCCGCACGATATTCTTATCGACAGTGTTGAAGTTTCTGAAATTGCCGGACATGGCATTCTATTGGGAATCGGCGCACTTAATGCTAATGGCTCTTCGCTACTTATACCAAGGGCAAAACGTTTCAAGGTTACAAACTGTCATGTTCACGATGCAGTTAATTACAATACGGCTCAGTCGCAATGGGGATCATCTATAAAATTTTGGAATGCAAGCCAAATTCAGGCTTTAAATAATCATGTGCACGACAATTCGGGAGAGGGGATAAACTTTGATTTTTGCGATACTGCTGAAGTAAGGGAAAACTTGTTGCACGACAACTATGCAAATATATACCTTGACAAAATGGAGTATGCACATGTACACCGAAATTTCATATATAATGTCTCTAAGAATGTTTCAGGAATTTTAACTGGCTTGGAAGCATTTACTGCTTTTGTGACAAATCATTACATGAAAGACATCTATATCGAAAATAATATAATATTAAATACTCGCGGCATAAATCTATGGCAGGGAATTTATAGCGCCATCCAAAATGGTATTTATTCAAATATACAAATCAGGCAGAATACAATTATCGGTAAACAATTCGGAAATGGCGCTCAGGTAAGCATTTCACATGATGTCTTTTTGGGACAACCGATTCCTAATTTTTCTATAAGCAATATCAGCATCGATCGTAATATCATTTCTGCCAATGCCGACAGTCTAAACAATAATAAACTTTTGTCAGCGCCGCTTAATCCTCAACCTGGGCTGACTAGCACTTATAATCTATATAATATAAATCCGGGCTTTGCATATAATGCAACAAGTGATCAGATAAATGCTTCTCTGCCTGTAAGTATGGACCCAGCACTTGCATTATTTGAACTTTCACCCAATTCCAATTACAACCCAGCACTTATAATGTCTGTTCCAAACAGCAGTGGAATACTTAATGACTATTTTGGAATGTTAAGAAATTCGGCAAATACAAATGCTGGCGCTATAGAGCTCAACCCAACTTTATATAACAATGAAGAGAAATTAAATGATTTCAACATTTATCCAAATCCATGTGACGAAGAATTTGTATTAAAAGTAAGCGATGATTACATTGGAAAAGAATATTTTATCTTTGATGCACTTGGAAAGATGATACAAAGCGGAGCAATCAATTCAAATATTTCTCTGATTCGCACGGCAAACGAAAAGGGTTTATATCTGATATTTATAAATAATCAATGCTTTAAGTTCATTAGAAACTAAAGGGTTTTTTAAATCATCTATGGGACAAAATTCTTATTTGCAAAAAGTACTCGACTGTTTTACCACAATGGATATTTATGGGCTGCATCTTCTGATGAAAGATGAATACAGTTATAACAACTGTAGCAAAGAAGTTTTCCTAAGAGCACTGGAAGAAGTTTTTACAAGTCTTAGCGTAGATAATGACCAGTTAATTGTAAAAAATGGCAGATGCGGTAGTTGCGAGTGTAATAACTCTGGTTCAATGGGCTATAGTTTTATTGGAAACCATGAAAAAAATTATCTAAATCTGATCTTTAATGTTGTTGATCATGACATTAAAGACATTTTCGCTTGCGGCGAATTTCAAACTGATGAGCAGATTGACGATCTTGGTGTCGAAATGGATATTATAATAAATGATGACGACAAAATAGATTTTTACAAGTCGGAGCTTTACTATCAAAAAGTTGAAATGGCTAAAGCTGCATACAATGAAATTATCTGCGAAGTGCCACGCATCCTTGACTTAGCGCAACTAAATAATTGG
>CANETR010000333.1 GCA_947441325.1 Saprospiraceae bacterium | reverse complement strand
TGATATTTAGCTTATTTTATAGATAGCAATCTAGCGTGTTTCCATAGCGCTCATGAATGACATCTTTCAATTCTTTTCTGGCAAAGAAAATACGGCTTTTGACAGTTCCCAAGGGAAGATCAAGCTGCTCGGCAATTTCCTGATATTTGTAACCGTAGTAATGCATTAAGAAAGGTACACGGATTCCATCATCCAATCTGTCGACCATTTGTTGTAGCTCCTGCATTAGAATCCCTGATTCTGCAGAGTTTAAAACAGTTTGAGATGGAGCAGCATTCAGAAAATACTGATTGTCTGTTGCATCAAAAATTGTATTGGCTTTAGATTTTTTGCGGTAGTTGTTGATGAAAATGTTACGCATGATTGTAAACATCCATGCTTTAAGGTTGGTCCCAGGGCGAAACTTGTCCTGATTGGTCAGAGCTCTGAAAGCTGTTTCCTGATATAGATCTTTAGAGTCATCAGGATTTTTAGTCAACTTGTAAGCAAAAGCCTGTAGCATACCTGACATTTCGTTAATTTGACCACTGAATTCAGCTGTTGACATGATATTATTATTTAATAGTTAGTGTGTAGTTTGTCATTTGTTGAATCAAAGGTAGTAAAAGGTTAAACAAAAAACAAGCGTTTGTTAGAATAAAATGTACTAACACTTAATTTATTTTATCTATAGGTTCATAGATAAAATCTCATTTAACTGAAAAACAGTTTGTTATAAATATTTTAGACTAATTCTAAACAAATTATCTTTCAATTTATTTTGAAAGTATTAACTGCTTTTAACGGGGCTTTAACAAATAAAAAAGTCTAATATTGAAATTATATTTTGTTAATGATTTATAATAATGACATTTGTCATTAAATATATCTTAATATTTGCTATTTAAGATATAAAATATTGTTTAACGTTTTGTGTTCAACAAATTGCTTTGTTGGCTTAAATGATTCCGTCCAGAGCATATAAGCTTCTTATTGGTCATAAGTATATTTCACTTTTTAAGGGAGGACAAAAAATAAAAAAGCATAAAGCAAAGTTGGAAAATTTGTTTAATTTTGCCCTCAGCCTTTACTATGTACCGTTTACAGGCAAATTTTGCCTTTTTTGGGATACTTCAGTTTACAGAATGTACGATGCAATGTGCAGGCAAACCAAAACTAAATCAAAGCTGCAATAAGCAGTTTTTGCATTAATAACTCAAATTTATCATCTGATGATCAATCATTTAAGAGATTGGATTTTTAAGAACGTCCATGGTTCCAATTTGGTTTATAATATTTGTTGGGAAGATCCTCGTTGCGATCGCCAAATAATGAACATAGGAGAAGATAGCAAAATAGTAATGATTACGAGTGCAGGTTGCAATGCCTTAGATTATTTACTGGATAACCCTGCAGAGATTAATTGTATAGATTTAAACTCCAGGCAAAATGCCTTAATGGAATTTAAAAAAGCACTTTTCAAACATAGCGATTACAAAACCCTTTACAATTTTTTTGGTGAAGGCAGTTATAGCGAAAGTGAAACCTACTATAAAAAAGAACTGAAAAATCATTTGCCAGTATATGCTCAGGAATTTTGGGACAAAAAAATCGGCTATTTTTCAGGAAAGGGGCCTAAGAAAAGCTTTTATTTCAGAGGCTCATCCGGAACACTTGCATGGCTTTTTGTTAAGTACATGAAGTCTCGCAAAAAACTATATGCTAAGGTGCGCAGCTTGTTGGAATCAAAAACCCTTGAAGAACAGAAATATTGGTACGACCAGGTTGAATCGAAACTCTTCAACAAAACGGTTAGGGCTATGATGAGCAACCACCTTGCTTTGGCCTTGGCCGGAGTACCGCGCGCGCAACGCCGCCTTATAAGCGAAGAATATCCTGGCGGTGTGGGCGAATTTATTGTAAATTCTGTTCGTAAAGTATTTACAGAGCTCGACATCAAAGAAAATTACTTCTGGAATGTTTACATAAATGGGCATTACACAAAAAATTGCTGTCCAAGCTATTTGGTAGAGCAAAATTTTGAAACGCTACATAACAGAATTGATAAAATAAAGACACATACAACTTCAGTGTCTCAATTTTTGAAAGATAACCCCGGCGAATATACAAATTATGTACTGCTCGATCATCAGGATTGGCTGGCAGCGCATAATGTACCCGCTTTGGAAGAGGAATGGGAACTCATTCTCAAAAATTCAAAACCTGGAACACGCATCCTCATGCGTTCGGCCGCTATCCGTATCGACTTTTTCCCCGAATTTGTCAAAGAAAAAATTGAATGGATCCCACAGGAAGAATTAAAAGAACTGCATAAAATCGACAGAGTCGGCACTTATGGTTCTGTTTATGTTGGCATTGTAAAATAATTCAAAAAATGGAACTGCGTTCCAAAAGAATATAAACTATGAAAATCTCACACGAAAATCCAAATGAACAGGCTTCGGCCATGGATAACTACTATAAATTTCAGTCAAAAATTTATGACATGACCCGTTGGACTTTTCTTTTTGGTAGAGATGAGATCATAAAGGCAATTCCGGTTGAAAGAAATTCTAAGATTAGAATCCTGGAGGTAGGTTGTGGTACCGGTTTCAATACCAAATTACTGGCCCAAACATTTTCAAACGCTGAAATCAGGGCCTATGAAGTAGCCGAAGATATGGTTAAGCTTTCAAGAAAAAAAACATCTTCTTTTGGGTCTAGGGTAGAAATTGTGCATCAACCTTACGGTACAGATTCCGAAACCCAAAATGATTCTTTTGATGCCTGTCTGTTTTCCTACTCGCTCACAATGATCAACCCTCAGTGGGAAGATTTGATTCGTCAGGCTTACAAAGATTTAAAAATAGGCGGATACATTGCAGTTGTTGATTTTCATGACAGCAAAAGACCTTGGTTCAAAAAACATATGGGCAACCATCATGTTCGCATGGACAGTCATCTTATGCCACTATTGAAAGAACTTTTTACCCCGGTAGTCGAAAAGGTAAATTCTGTATATCTTGGAACCTGGGAATACATGATGTTTGTAGGTAAGAAAACTGATTAAGCACCTAATACCCGAATCCTAAATCACCCATGAATAAACGTCGGATAGATGTATTGATATTGTCTGATATTCACCTTGGGACAAGAGGCTGTGAAGCAAAATGCCTGTTGAACTATTTAAAATCGGTTGAGCCAGGGCTATTGGTATTGAATGGTGATATAATAGATATCTGGCAGTTCAGAAGAACCTATTTTCCGGCAGCTCATTGGGCAGTTGTGAAAGAATTCATGGATATTGCCGCAAGAGGAACAACAGTCTATTATCTTCCTGGAAATCACGATGACAGTCTTCGTAAAATAGTGCCTTTTAAATTTGGAAATATCCAATTAGAAAACAAACTTTTACTCGAATTGGATGGAAAGCGGGTTTGGATTTTCCATGGTGATATTTACGACGGATCAATAACTCATGGTCGTTGGGTAGCCAAAATTGCAGGCAGATGTTATGATTCACTTGTAGTTTTTAATCGATTCATAAATAGAATTCGAAAAAAATTAGGCTTAAAACCAACTCATTTTTCCAAAAAAATTAAAAGCGGAGTAAAATCTGCTGTTCAGAAAGTTAGTAACTTCGAAACAAAAGCCATAGAAGTGGCTATTGACAAAGGATATGATTTTGTAGCCTGTGGTCATATTCACCGACCACAAATAAAAGAAGTAGAAACCGAAAAAGGCAAAGTAACCTATCTCAACTCAGGCGATTGGATGGAAAATCTAACGGCTTTGGAATACAG
>CANETR010000332.1 GCA_947441325.1 Saprospiraceae bacterium | reverse complement strand
TGCAATTTCAATGAATTGCCCGATAAAATTCAACAGAATTATAAAGAAAAGGAAGCGGCTGGAACTATGGATTTTCTGCTTAGTTAATATCTGAATATGACTGTTTTCAATTGAAATAAATAGGAAGCAGTTTGTTGTATTTCTCTCAGCTGAATACTTTTGTCCGAAGATTTTGATCTTGAGGAGGAAAGTGATGAACCTTCTTTGGCATTACTACATTCGGAAAATGCCGAAATTGTCACTCCCCTTGATTTCCTGATTGTACACCACAGCCAGACAGATACTTAACACGGTTCTTGTGTCCCTTGGATCAATAATGCCATCATCCCAACCCTGAGCACTGGCATACCAGGCCGAAGAGTTTTTCCTGACCTGCAGCATCATGTAAGCTGCGATCTCTTTTGCGTTTTCTTCATCGAAAGGAATTCCTGCCTGCTCAGCAGCTTGTTTTTGTATCATCAGCATCACCCCACTGAGCTGTTCGGGGCCCATAACGGCTATTTGGGCATTGGGATAACTAAAGAGAAAACGAGGCTGATAGGCTCTGCCATTCATGGCATAATTTCCTGCTCCGAATGAAGAGCCAATTAGAATGGTGATTGTCGGCACATCACTGTTCGATACGGCATTGATGAGTTTTGCCCCATGTTTAATAATACCATCCTTTTCATAAGCAGAACCAACCATAAATCCGGTTGTATTTTGCAGAAAAATCAAAGGTATATTCTGACGGTTACAAAGTTGGATGAAGTGAGTGCCCTTATTGGCAGCTTCTGAAAAAAGCACCCCATTGTTGGCAATAATTCCAACTGGATAGTTGCCTATTTTTGTAAAGGCACATACTAGGGTAGGGCCATAATCTGGTTTAAATTCAGAGAATTCAGAGCCATCGCAAATTCTGGCTATGAGCTCGCGGGCATCGAAACTTTTTCTAATGTCGGCAGGTATAAAATTCAATATTTCCTCTGCTGAAAACAGGGGAGGGTTTACAATTGAACTTGCTTCCAAATGTGGTTTTGCCTCGGGTAATGTACACACAATTTCTCTCGCAATACGCAAGGCATCATATTCATCTTCCGCCAAATAATCCGATACGCCCGATATCCGGCTGTGCATTTCGGCCCCTCCAAGGGTTTCATCGTCCACAATTTCATTAGTGGCCATTTTTACAAGCGGGGGTCCTGCGAGGAAAACTTTAGCATTGTTTTTAACAAAAATAGCATAATCTGACATACCTGGAACATAAGCGCCACCGGCAGTACTGTTTCCAAAAACTAAGGAGATGGTAGTCAGTCCTTTTCTGGATCTTCTTGTTATTTCGCGAAAGATTTCACCACCGTAGTTAAAAATCTGTTCTTGTTCCGGTAGGTTTGCGCCGGAGGATTCTACCAAATTAATAACAGTTAAATTATTTTCGGAAGCTATTTCACTGATTCTAATTGTCTTTTGCAGTGTTGCTTTATCGATAGCGCCACCCTTATTGGTGCCAACATTGGCATTAATAATACTTAGTCGGCCTTCTACAAGTCCTATTCCAGATACTGTAGTTCCGCCTGGGCCAAAACCATCGCCATCTAAACCAATTAGGGGAAGTAATTCCAGGAAAAAAGAATCTCTATCCAATAATAATTCGATTCGATCCCTTGCAGTCAATTTACCCTGTTTCAGGGCTTTCTCAATATGTTTTTCCTTGCCCTGAAATCGGCTTTCCGACAGATGCTTATTTAATGTATCAATCAGCGCCAACATTTCGGCTCTGTTTTCTAAAGCAGCGGCCTGATTCGAATTTATCTTGGTTTTAAAAATGGCCATTGTCGGATTTTTCTTTTTGTAAAGCCAATTTAGTTTTGATTGAGCTATGGGAACTTTTAAACTTATTGCTCGGTAGGAGGGAATTTTGTATCAATGTCCTGCGGCAATGGCTCCTCGGGTAGTTGTAATTGTTCCTCAGTATTTAAGAGAATATTATCAGAGGGCATGACATCATCTAATGAGGTTGCTTTGGTCTTTTTTTTTGAATTTCTGGAACTCAAATTCTCCCAAATGGTTTTTAGAACCAAAAAAGCAGAAAAAGGTAAAAAAGCAATAATGGCCCCTAAAGTACCCAATACACCTAGGGCAGTATGTTTTTTGTACAAGCCTGATATGTAAGTAATAATAGCGGATACCATTTTTCTGTTCAAAAAAAGCGGTATAATTATCAAAAGGGCAATAAAACCATAGATAATCCATTTTATGATGGAGTAGAGCCAAATGCCCAACACAACAAGGGTGACAATGAGTACAACTATACCAAGCAATTTGGCATTAGAAGTTGAATTTTTATCGTTTTCAAGGGTCATTTTCAAAAAGAAATTTAGGTTTTAAAATCAGCTTAGCGAAAATAAGTTTTTTGTCACTCATATCTTAAGTTTTTTTAAGAAATAATAGCCGCTCAATTATTTTTCAAATTTTTTTAAAGAAATGGAACTTTTTAAACTGCTATTTGGTTAGTGTTTTTAATTGCAATATTGTGCCCATATTCTATCAAAGAGTATGGGCATTTTTTTATTATTCTTTGAGCTAAAAATCTTATCTTTCGGGTTGAAAACAATTAGCTCATTTCAAAGATATAAAATCAATATGTCAAAATCTGCATCATTCATAGTTGAAGGAGGAGCAAGGCTAAGTGGATCTATTACACCACAGGGAGCAAAAAACGAAGCACTTCAGGTAATTTGTGCTGTATTATTAACAGCCGAAAAGGTAACCATATCAAATATTCCTAACATAGTTGATGTTGTTTTTCTCATAAAACTGCTGGAAGGCCTGGGTGTTGAAGTGGAGAAAGTGGATAATAATACCTATATATTCTGTGCCAAAAATATCGACCTCGACTATATGCAAAGCGAGGATTTTGTGCGTAAAGCAGGTTCTATTCGTGGTTCGGTTATGATTATGGGGCCTCTGCTTGCCCGATTTGGAAAGGCAGTACTGCCAAAACCCGGTGGGGACAAAATTGGACGCCGACGCATGGACACACACCTCAATGGTTTACAATATCTTGGGGTTGATTATGAATTTGTAGAAGCATCCAATATCTTTCTCCTCAAAGCCGATAAACTGCGTGGGACTTTTATCCTGATGGATGAGGTTTCGGTGACGGGTACCGCAAATGTACTTATGGCAGCGGCAATGGCGACGGGTGTTACCACAATATATAATGCGGCTTGTGAGCCTTATTTGCAGCAATTGTGTAAAATGCTCAATAGCATGGGCGCGCGTATCAGTGGCGTAGGGTCGAACCGTTTGGTAATTGAAGGCGTAGGGGAACTTTATGGAACTGGTCACCGCTGTTTGCCCGATATGATAGAAATCGGTTCATTCATTGGAATGGCTGCTATGACACAGTCGGAACTTACGGTTAAAAATGTAAGAGTCGATATGCTCGGCAATATTTTGCCTACCTTTTCTCGATTTGGTATCCGTTTCGAAGTGATTGGCGATGATATATATGTACCACAGCAGGATATTTATGAAATCCAGTCTTTTATAGACGGGTCAATCATGAATGTTTACGATGCGCCCTGGCCTGGCTTTCCACCCGACCTGATGAGTATCCTTCTCGTTGTCGCTACTCAGGCTCGCGGTTCTGTGCTCATTCACCAGAAGATGTTCGAAAGCCGACTTTTCTTTGTCGATAAATTGATTGATATGGGTGCACAAATTATTCTTTGCGATCCGCACCGCGCTACGGTTATCGGACTCAATCGTCAATATTCGCTCCGTGGCATCAGTATGACCTCGCCAG
>CANETR010000331.1 GCA_947441325.1 Saprospiraceae bacterium | reverse complement strand
GTTGTATTAATCCAGTTTGGCTTTGTACCATTTTGATATTGTTTATAGAGGTCTGTCCAGGATAATTTTTTGTTATACACTGTTTCACATGCTTCTCCATATACTTTTACAGATTTGCCAAATTTTAATGCATGATTCCAAATAAAGCCACTTTTATTATATACTAGGGCATCTTCTTGTCTATGCGGATAGCTTCTAAACCAAGCGCGAATATTTTTTTCTACATAATCAGAAACCATTCCAGCGTCTGTCCACTGGTGCCCTTCGGCAGATGATTTTCCAGATGCATGGTAATTATCCATTAAGCCATATTGTTTAGCCAGTGCGTGTGCGTTAGGCGTTATTTTATTTCCAAAAACACACAAACTACTATCACCATTTGCCCCTCTTACATCACCAAAAACTTGATCGAATGTTTTATTTTCTTTAATGATATAAACGACGTGTTTAAATACAGACGGTTCTCCTAAACGCTCAGGAACAGGAACTGGTGTTATATTTTGTCTGGCAGGCAATGTCCATTGTTTTATTTTGTTGGAAACATTTAATAAACCTACTTCTGTTGTATAATTTTGTAAAGTTTGTTTATTAGGTAATGGTATAATACTTACGGAAGCCAATTCGTGATGTATAGACCTTGCCTTTTTATTTTTGTCAATCACATTGGCGCCATCAGACTCTAAATTGGCAACAATCAAGGTATTGTTTTTTACCAATAAACCAGACGGGTAGGCTTCTGTAGGAATTAATCCCTCTCTTTTTTGATGCACCAAATCATACACAAATATTGCATTATCCAAACCATTAGCTACATATAATTTATTGCCATTGGGCGCTAAACAAAGTGCATTGGGTGTACTGCCTTGCAAATCACTTCCAAAAATTCCTACCGGTATAGAGCGTACCACTTTATTTTTTATAGCATCAATGATAGACACTTCATCACTAGATCCATTTGACACATAAACCAATTCTTGATTACTAGATCGTATAATAGCATTGGGATGAAGTCCAACAGTAATCTCTTTAATAAAATCACCATGTATGTTAAAAACAGAAACGGTTCCACTTTTTGTTGCGCCAGTTAAAGAATCAGTATAGGCTAACCCCCAAGGAACACCCGCTGTTGAGCGCAATGAATCTGTTACTTTACTTCCTGCCCAATTAGACACAAATATTTTATTCTTTGCAATAGCTAGCCCATATGGAGCAACGCCAGTGGGTTGTTGCCAAACAATTGACTTTGTTTTGAAATTTATTTTTACAATTTCATTATTCCCGTTTAAAACGGTGTAAATAAAATAATCTTGTCCTTCTTTAGCTATCAAAACCTGATTGGGTAAGGCATTGGAAGCAGGTGCTTTTTTAAGTATTGGAATCTGTTCGATTTTTTTATTTCCCGGCTGCCACTCTACAATCATAATACAAGAGCGGTCTCCGCCTGCAGCACTAAATAATATATATTCTTTTTGATCGATAATTGCTGTTGTAATCCCACTATAAACACTCATTAATTTACTGTAACTAGGATAATCCTGAAATCTAAAAGAATCTACAATAATTTTTTTAGTGATGTCTACTATGAAAAATCCATATCGCTCTTGCACAACTACCAAATTGGTATCCTTTAAGTTGGCAATATCCATCGCATGATTTTCTAAATTTTCTTTGCCATAACGTAGCACCGTTCCTGCAGATTTTATGACCCTATTATAGGGTAGCTCGCGAACATTTTTATTTCTTGTGATAAGGTAATCTGCTAATTCATTAATCTTATCTGTATTGATATAATCGACTTTCCATTCTATTAATTTTTCCCAAGCTTTAGCGTTATCCGGAGTAGCCCAAAACCGAATTGGTTTACCAAGGGCGTGCACACTTGAAACGGTTTGCTTGATTTTTTCTTCCATCAAACTATCTAATGGCCATTTTAATTTCCACCCTATTACTTTATTATAGTCTTCACTTATTAATGCAATTTTTGATAACTGAGCTGTTGTATAATTTTTGTTGAGCCTTCCATCAAACCATATAAAATCTGGATAATTTTTAAATGTAGAATCCGGAGGCGCGTTTCCAGACAAAACTATTTTTATGTTTTTATTTTGTATAATGGAAGGATATTTTTTAAGTACTTGTACCAACCGATCAATAGTAGAAATTGCCTCAGTTTTGATATCAATTAACAATTGTAATTTTCTATTTTGCAAATTATAAGCAACCATTGTTTCTAAGTACAATTTTTCAAGGGTTCTAGCGCTGTCTAAATCTTTGGCATCATGGCCAACTAAAATTTTATTGTTAACCAAATGAATATCAGCTTCTATTGAGCCAAACATCTCATTATAGGCTAAATGAAAAGGCGATTGCTGTAAATAATCGTTGTGAGAATGTGCACGACTAGGCGTAACTTCTTGAGCTTGAAGTTGAACGCAAAATAACGCAAAAATAAAAATCAGTATATTTTTCATAACCTAAATTTACAAACGTTTCATACTTTAACCAAAGATGACATGATATTGATGAATTAATAATTAAATAACCTACAAACACAATAAATTAAATACAAGTTAAATAGATTACAAGTATTAATGAAACTATGATCTGGCGAAAATTAAATGGCGAAATCTTACTCCTTCCTATAAAAGAAGCTGTAAAAGATGTGCTAATTGAAGAAGCAAAAAATAATACTAAATTAAAAGTTTGTATTGGAACTGATAGTCAAGTAAAAGCCAATACAACTGAATTTGCAACAGTTATTGTTTTTTTAAGAGAACATCGTGGTGGTTTTATGTATTTCCATAACGAAAAAACAACCACAAAATACCATATCAAAGAACGTATGCTTTTAGAGGTAGCAAAAAGCATTGAAGTCGCTTATGAACTTTGTGATCTTTTTATAGAAAATAATGTAGAAATGGAAATTCATGCCGATATCAATACCAATCCGCAGTTTAAAAGTAATGACGCCTTAAAAGAAAGTATGGGATATATTCTTGGGATGGGATTCAATATTAAAGTAAAACCAGAAGCATTTGCAAGTAGTTGCTGTGCAGATAGAATTGTAAATTAACAATAAGAAAACAGTTTGTTTACAATAAGATAACATGCGCTACATAATTTTATTACAAATACAACGATATGCACAAATCGTATCAGACAAAAAAAAGCCAACTAGTTTCCGTTATTGAACCCATAAAGTACGGAAAAAACCCTAACCAGCTTTCACCTCAATTTGGACACGAAGCATTAGAGAGAAATAATGCCCAGTTCACACAAGATGAAGATTTATCTTATTTAGCAGAAGAAGAATTATCGATTGAAGAGGTTTACCAAGAAGTCTTAAATGAAATAAAAGGCAATAAGGTTAATTTATAATTCATTTGATAACTTTTATTTAATAGCTGCGTAATATTTAGTTTACACAGATGTCATCCCTTTGGAAAACATCGGGTCATGAAAAAGTATTTTCTTTCAATTACTTTAGTTTTTTCAATTCTATTTGCTAGTGCTCAAAAAGCCTCAGATGCCCCCAACATTTTCATTATAACCATAGATGGATATAGATGGCAAGAAGTGTTTAGAGGCGCAGACCTTTCATTAATGTCTGACCAAAAATTTGTCAAAGACACCAATCTCATTAAAGAACAATTTTGGAGCGATGACGAATTAGAAAGAAAGAAAATGTTGATGCCCTTTTTTTGGAATGTTATCGTAAAAAGAGGTTTGCTACTGGGAAATAGAGATTTTGGCAATAAAGTAGCCGTTTCTAATTTTTATAAAATTTCGTATCCTGGTT
>CANETR010000330.1 GCA_947441325.1 Saprospiraceae bacterium | reverse complement strand
TCGCTCTCAAGATGGTTTCATGAACCGGAGATATTGCCCTTGCTAATATTTTGGCATTGGTATTTTTCTTTACCAAAGCTGTAGTAGTCAAAGAAGCACCTACATCTTCACCAATACTTACAATGATATAATCGGCCTCTTTCAAGGGTAAACTTCTTAATGCTATCTCATCAGTGGTATCGACGCAAACAGTGTAAGTCAAAAGTTTTGAATATAATTCAACCTTATCCATTCTAAGGTCTGTACCAATTACTTCAGCACCTTTTTCAATTAGGGCTACGCCAAGACTTGAGCCAAAATTACCTAATCCGATAACTATAAATTTCATATTTAATATTTTTAAGCGTGAATCAGTTAATGAATATATCTTCTTTGGGGTATTGATACCTTACACCTTTAGGTTCGTAGAACTGTCTCATAATGGCAATGATAAAAGTGAGCAGACTTACTCTTCCCAAAAACATCATGATAATAAGCACAACTTTACTGGCATCGCTTAACTGTGGCGTAATGCCCAATGTAAGTCCAACAGTACAGAAAGCTGAAAAAGTTTCGAAAGCCAATTTAAGAACATCTACTTTGGGGTCGAAAAGAGAGAGTAGAAAAACTGCGAAACCGATTGCCAACAATGAAAGGAAAATAATTACATTGGATCGTTGTGTAGCTTGTATTGGAATTTCTTTTCTACGAAATTCCAACCTGTCTTTACCCATCACCTGATTTCTTAAATTTAAAATTGCAACAGCTATTGTCGTGGTCTTTATACCACCCCCGGTAGAGCCTGGAGAAGCACCAATCCACATCAGCAAAATAAAAATCAGTACTGTTGGGTTCAGCATCATGGACATATCAATGTTATTAAAACCTGCGGTTCGTGGAGTCACAGAATTGAAAAAGGAAACAGCAAGTTTGCCACCAATCGTTTTATGTTCTGCCAAAGTGTTATTATACTCAAGAATAAAGAAAGAAATCCAGCCGATAATAAGTAGGGCAATAGTTGTTTGAACAACAATTACAGTATTTATTCGGATCATATTTTTGGGCATGAGCTCTTTTCTGGAAGAGCTGAAATAATTGTTAAACTTGTATTTGAAAAAGGCCCTGGCATAGGAAGCATAATTTATACTGATATTGTAACCTAAGCCTCCAAATATGATTAGTAATGAAATTATCGTGTGCAAACTGTAATTGTATCTTAAATCCAATTCGTACAATGAATTTCCATAAGTTGAAAATCCGGCATTACAAAAGGCTGAAACGGAATGAAAAATTGAAAAGAAGAACTTATCGGTACTCACATCTGTATTCAGTACCGAAACGTAAATCAATGTAGCGCCTATAAATTCAACAATCAGCACAAATAAAATAATTCTCATTAGTAGCGTCCTCGTACTACCTAAATTTTCGCTGTTAAGAAAATCAGCCATTGCAATCTGATTTCTGAAGCTGCTTCCTCCGGAGAAAAGCAGGGCAAAAAGATTTGAGAATGTCAATACCCCCAAACCACCCAATTGAATCAGGATGATAATAACCGTTTGGCCAAATAGGGTAAAGTCTTTTCCTGTATCTACAACTGCAAGCCCTGTAACAGAAACTGCGCTAGTTGAGGTGAATAATGCATGAAGAAAGCTAATGCCCTTTGTTGTTGCTCCGGGTAACATAAGCAACAGACTACCAAAAAGTATTAAAATTGCAAAGCTCAGTACGAAAATCAATGCAGGATGAAGCCTTGAATTCAAGGTGTCATTGAGCTGTCTCGATACACCTATAAGTATGAGAATGATTATAAGCCCATACATCATGCCATCATTTATAAGGTATGTCCCCAGAAATTTTATGCAAAGAATATCCGTAGCGATGAGCGTTCCAACAATAGCCATTGCAATGTTGAAAATTCTGACATTTGGAGCTTCCATTAGCTCCAAGGCTTTTCTTACCCCAACAAAAGCCATGAAACTGGCATAGAAAAAAAGATAAGTTTTGAAAACCGACTCAATTATATCAGCATTATATTCGCCAGGGCCAAAATATAATGCCATCAGCACAATTGCAATAATTGATAGCCACAATGTCGATCTTTCCAGTATTTTAATCATTTTGATTGCTTTAGGCTGTTTATTTCAAATCGGCTTGTTTTTTTCTCAGAGATGCTATCTTCTCAGCATCAGCTCTAGTCCATTTTACATTAAGTCCGCTTAAACTTAAGTCGAGTTGATCTTTTTCAGTTTTGATTATTT
This sequence comes from Saprospiraceae bacterium, assembly GCA_947441325.1. Lineage (GTDB taxonomy): Bacteria > Bacteroidota > Bacteroidia > Chitinophagales > Saprospiraceae > Saprospira. The sequence continues at coordinate 1,563 of CANETR010000330.1, read as the reverse complement.
TAGCGGAGAAAGCTATTTTCTCACTGTCAATACCAAATTGCTCAAGTAAATTACCAATTTTCGCATCGATTAGTCCAGTGCTAAGGGTTGGTCCCTCGCTGATGTTTGTACTAATTTGATCCTTTTCAACCTTCCAGCTTCCCTTCCAATAAATAACAATCCCTTGTACAAGATTGGACTGTGCATAGGCTTCGAAAGTTTTATCGGCTTTCATAACAAAATATAGTTTTGCCATGACTAAACTTTGAGACCAAGCACCTACAAGAGCCTTTTCCTTTTCATTGAGCCCACTGCAAGAACTATTTCCAAGAAGTAAAAATATGGATAGGATTATTAGTGAGAAATTTTTCATTGGCCTAAAGTTGGAATTCTACATCAAAGTTCAAAAAAACTTTTCATTTAACTGATTTATAAGTCCATGATTTATTAATTTTGAAGAAATATTTTTAAAAAAAGAGCATATGCCCAATCGTATTTTTAATCTATCGAAACAACAGTCTATTGCTAATCAATTTCTTGCAGAGTTGAGAGATACTGAAATCCAGACCGATCCATTGCGATTTCGTAAAAACATGGAGCGGATTGGTGAGATTTTAGCTTATGAAATCAGCAAAACCTTGAAGTATGAGCAGAAAACTGTTGAGACCCCATTGGGGGAAGCAGAAATTATGCTGCCTGTTCAACAACCTGTACTTGCTACCATACTTAGAGCCGGCTTACCTATGCATCAGGGCATGCTCAACATTTTTGACAGAGCCGGAAATGCCTTTTTATCGGCTTATCGCAGACATCACAAAGATGGTAGTTTCGAAATTAGTCTCGATTACATTTCTTGTCCCACAATTGAGGATGCAGTACTGATAATATGTGACCCAATGCTCGCCACAGGCGCATCGATGGAAGTCTGTATCAATGAAATGCTAAAACATGGCGAACCTTCTGACATTCATGTTGTAGTGGCCATTGCAGCACAGGATGGCGTTGATCATCTCTTGCGGGTACATCCAAAGGTGCAATTATGGGTAGGGGCAATTGATGAGGAACTTACCGCAAAATCTTACATTGTACCTGGATTAGGCGATGCCGGTGATTTGGCCTTTGGCGCTAAGGTGCAGTATTGATTTTAGCTTATTTGCCTAATTTGCCGTTGTTCATAATTTTAATGAAATCGCTTTTATAGCTATCGAAGCTAAAAAGTGACTCGAGCCTTCTGAAATTATCCAAATCGAAGGTTTTGCTGTAGGCAAATTTTAGGAAATCCAATTTGTAGTTATCAAAACTGTAAAGCTGCGCCAGTTTTTCTGTCTGATCGACAGATAGGCAATTTTTATCAACTATTTTGCCGATTATTTCCGTTCTTTTATTATCAAATGATTCGTTTTTTGCTGTTTTGTAAAGGTTAGCAAACTCAATCATTGACATTTCCTGTTGGCAGCCTTTGTTGCCATTGTAGTTGCTCTTTTCTTGAACTGCTGCTTTTTTTGTAAGTTTTGCGGCGTTGTTGATGAAATAATTTAGTAAATCCTGTTGATTGCTTTTAAACGTAAATTCGTCTTGCAGGCT
>CANETR010000329.1 GCA_947441325.1 Saprospiraceae bacterium | reverse complement strand
GCTGTTGCACAGGTGTACAGCATAGAAGTAAGGCCTACTGATAATAGTGAAGATAAATTAGCTTTTTCAAGACGCATCGCTCGCAATGTACAGCATCTGCTCAAAATTGAAAGCCATATCGACCATATAATAGATCCTTCTTCGGGGTCCTACTATATTGAGCATTATACTGCTGAGATAGTAAAAGCCTCTTGGGATAGGTTTTTAATGTAGTTTTGATATAAATAAAGAGCGCGGCTTTACCTGTTTGTCTGGTAAAGCCGCGCTTTATTTTGGAATGGTGTTATACTATCTGATATCTTCCAAAGTCACTTCCATCAGATTTAAAAATTCCAATGTGCGTGATTTGATATCGTCAGGGCCTAATTCTTTTAGACGGTTTGGACCAAAGGCTTCAACACAGTATGATGCTGCTACTGAACCATACACGAGCGCACGTTTCATGCCCTCGAGAGAGTAATCGCCTGTCTTAGCCAGGTAACCCATGAAACCGCCAGCAAATGTATCGCCTGCTCCGGTCGGATCGAAGACTTCTTCGAGCGGAAGCGCTGGAACAAAAAATACATGAACTCCATAAAACAAGAGTGCTCCGTGTTCGCCTTTTTTGATAACAAGATATTTTGGACCCATTTCGCGAATGGTTTTGGCAGCCTTAACCAACGAATGCTGTCCTGATAACTGACGGGCTTCTTCATCATTGATTATCAATACATCCACCTGAGTAAGTACTTTTTTCAGGTCATCCATCGCGATGTCCATCCAAAAGTTCATCGTATCCATTGCTACTAGTTTCGGACGTTCATTGAGCTGATTCAAAACCTGCATTTGAATGGCAGGCGCAAAATTTCCCAAAAGCAACATTTCAGGATTTTTATAATGATCGGGTAATTTTGGTGAAAAGTCAGCCAAAACATTCAGCTCAGTGACTAAGGTATCTCTGGAATTCATATCCATATGATATTTTCCTGACCAATAGAAAGATTTTTCCCCAATTCTTTTCTCCAAACCGCTCAAGTCAACACCTCTGGCAGCAAGTGCATCTAACTCAGATTGAGGAAAATCATCACCTATTACTGAAACTAATTTGATGTTGTTGTAAAACTGTGATGCTGACCAGCAAATATAAGTGCCGGCTCCGCCAATGATTCTATCGGCTTTGCCGAAGGGTGTTTCGATGCTATCGAAGGCAACTGTGCCTAATACTAGTAAACTCATAGATTATTAAAATAATGGAATCAGCTAAGCTTTCCCGGTTTGTAATGATTTTAAACAACGCAAAAAAACAGAAAAATATCCTAAAAATATAAGCTTTGAACATTTATTTAGCATTCTAAGTGTAGCATGAATTCAATATTACTAAGGGGCCTATATTTTTCTAAAAAAAATCATGAAATGTTTGCAGAATTAAAAAAGCGCCTTATATTTGCATTCGCAATTCAGCAAACGCCTTCATAGCTCAGCTGGTTAGAGCACTTGACTGTTAATCAGGGGGTCACTGGTTCGAGTCCAGTTGAGGGCGCTGAAATTAAAGCCGATACATTTTGTATCGGCTTTTTGCGTTTTATTACTTAGTTTTGTGCATTCAAAAAATACTGATAATGTCGAAACTGATTGTAAATATCGCAAAACTTTGTCTTGGTCAAGATACCAAAAGACCGCTTCTTGCAGATAAACTCTCTGAGTTAATTTTTATTGAAAATGCCTGGTTGTTAATTGTACATGGACGTATTGCCGATTGGGGTACTATGGAGAATTGTCCCGAAAGAGCCGATGAAATAATTGATGCCGCTGGCGGATTTGTTTTACCTGCCTTTGTCGATTCACATACGCATTTGGTTTTTGCTGCAGCTCGAGAGCAAGAATTTGTACAGCGGATTCAGGGATTAAGTTATCAGGAAATTGCACAAAAAGGTGGTGGTATTCTCAATTCTGCCCGAAGATTGGCGGAGTGTTCGGAGGATAAACTTTTAGAAGATGCCTTTGCACGTTTGCAGGAAGTTATCAGCTACGGTACAGGGGCAATTGAGGTAAAAAGCGGTTATGGATTGAGCGTAGAGGCAGAACTTAAAATGCTTCGAGTTATCCGAAAACTCAAGGAGATAAGTCCTATACCGATAAAATCAACTTTTTTGGGTGCGCATGCCATGCCATTGGCTTTCAAAGAAAATCGCAGCGGCTATATCAATCAGATTCTGGATGAAATGTTGCCCCGCATTGCCGGTGAAGGCCTTGCCGATTATATCGATGTTTTTTGCGAGAAAGGATTTTACAGTGTTGAAGAGACTGATTTAATTTTAGATGCCGGAGCAAAATATGGTCTAAGACCAAAAATTCATTGTAATCAGTTCAATTCTATGGGTGGGATTGAAATTGCTATTAAATATAATGCAATTTCGGTGGATCATCTGGAAGTGTTAAATGACACTGAAATAGAAGCACTTTCTAATTCAAATACTATAGCCACTTTATTACCCAGCGCTCCTTTTTTCCTGAATGATGATCATTTTCCGCCTGCCCGCAAACTTGTTGAATCGAAGGTTGCCATAGCACTTGCATCCGATTTTAATCCCGGAACATCACCATCGGGTAATATGCAGTTTGTACTTTCTATAGCCTGTATAAAACTAAGGCTGACTCCTGAAGAAGCTTTTAATGCAGCCACTATCAATGCCGCTTTTGCCTTGGAAATGGAGGGAGAACTGGGATCAATTTCAAAAGGTAAAAAAGCAAATCTGATGATTACCAAACCAATGCCCTCGCTGGCATTTATGCCTTATTTTTTTGGATCGAATTTAGTGAAGAGAATGATTATTTCCTAAAACTGGAAATAGATAAAGGGATGAATTTCTGTACCGGCTACTTGTATTAGTATCCAAATCAAAATAGCCATAGCGACTGATTGTAAGGACCAGTGCAGGCGGACAAATTGTTTTTTCATCCAGTTTTCAAAACGGGGAGGATAAAAATGAATCAGGTATCCAATTCCCAAAAGAATAAATACTTTCCAATAGCCCATGATGATAGTTGGAATTAGGCTAAAATCCATATTTGTTCCGATTTGACATATAACCTGATTGGCAGTATCGAAACTGGAAGCTCTGAAATAAATCCAGCAGAATGCCACAAAATGGAAGGTCAAAAACCAGCCAACTAATTTAACCGGCCAGTATTTATTGATTTTACCTGTAATTGGCTTAACCAGTTTTTCCAATGCCAATGCGCCTCCATGCAAGGCTCCCCAAACCACAAAACGCCAAGATGCGCCATGCCAAAAGCCGCCCAGTAGCATCGTGACCATAAGATTCAGATAATTAAAAAACTTTGCTCTGGCTTTTTCTTTCCCAATAAAAATAATCAAGGAAGCGCAAACAATCATCACTGCGTAAATTATAAGCAAGAGCGTTCCTGGCATTAGCATATAAAATACGCCCATGAAAATCAGGATAAAAAATATGGAGCCGAAACTTCCACCTCGATTACCACCAAGTGGCACATAGAGGTAATCCCTCAGCCAGGTGGATAGGCTTATATGCCAACGCCGCCAAAATTCTGTCACACTCAGCGACTGATAAGGCGCATTGAAATTTGGGGGAAGTTTGAAACCCATTAACAAAGCAAGCCCAATAGCCATGTCGCTGTAACCCGAAAAGTCACAATAAATCTGAATGGTGTATCCATACACTGCCAAAAGATTTTCAGCTCCGGAATACATGCTTGGGTTTATAAAAACTCTATCGACAAAGTTGGTACTGATATAGTCAGAGATGATTGCTTTTTTTATCAATCCAGCCAATATAAACCAAATG
>CANETR010000328.1 GCA_947441325.1 Saprospiraceae bacterium | reverse complement strand
TTCCTCAGCTATAAGATTTCTTTCATGAAGGAATGAGAACCATTTTGTTAGTTTTTTTATGTCGCTGATCAAGACTTTGTCTCTATCGTGTTCTGGCATAATTTTATCAAAATATGATCTGAATTCATTGCTGTCAGCTTTCGCATCAACAAGAGGATTGTCAGCTAATCCTGCTTTCATTCTTTTGAAAACATCTTTCAATTCTACAGTTTCCTCCTCTGTATCTGTGTAAATTGAAATTGATGCCAAGGGCGTAAACTGATGCATCCTTGCTGATACAAAAAAACGTTTGTTGTTATCCAGGTCTTCAACTATGAGTCCGTTGGAACGGTTGCTCACCATATTAAAAAGACCGCTTTTGCCACTGATGGCTACTAATTTTTCTAAGTTCATGTTATTAAAATTTAATCTTAAGCTTAAAACCTGTATTAGCAGTTATGCAGATCAGATTTTATGAAATGGGCTGTAAAATTACAAAATGGCTTTATTTTTCCAATTCATTTGCATTTTTTTTAGTGACAAGACTCAAAACATTAAAAATATTTGTAAAACTGCTAACTTAGCGCCATCAAAAAACACTTACAACTATTAAGTTAAATTATATACCTTGACGCAACGAAAAGCTTTTCTAAATTTACAAATTATAAAACGATACATTTTTTTTACAACATTAACAAAACCAAAAACAATGAAAAATATTTTTTATCTAGTATCAATTGGACTTGTATCATTAATGTTAACTTCATGTGCAAAGATTTACTACAGTCCAGATGCATTCGTATTGGCTAAAAATCAAAAACAAATTGCAATAATTCCACCGACTGTATCAATAGCTGCTAGTAGAAAAACTGATGCAGCTGCAATCAAAGAACAACAAAGGACTGAATCTCTCAATTTTCAAAAAGAAATGTACTCTTGGATGTTGAAGCGAAAAATGCAAGGTAGAATTCTTCAGGAAATTCAGGATATTGAAACAACAAATGCAAAGCTAAAAAAGGCTGGTTTCCCAGAAACACCTTTTACCCCTAGTGAAATGTGTGAGATATTAGGTGTTGATGGTGTTATGGGGTCAAATTATGCTTTGTCTAAACCGATGTCTGAGGGCGCTGCAGTAGCGTTGTATTTACTTGCAGGAGCTGCTGCATCCACAAATGAAATAAGAGTTTCTTTGAATATCAACGATTGTGCAAACAAAAAATTAATTTGGAACTACGATCATAAATATTCAGGTAGTTTAGGCAGTAGTCCTTCAAGACTTGTTGACCAAATCATGAGACAGGCAAGTAAAAAAATGCCTCACGTTAGTCAATAAAACGTTATATTATCATTGACTAGAAGCTAATTGTACCAAGTTTAAATTATTAAATAACCTACTTGAAAATTTGAAGGCAGATAGCAGAAGTTAAAAATCTTTCATCTCGTCATATTGACAAGACATTCTTTCAATCTTTCATCTCGTCATACTGACGAGACATTCTTTCAATCTTTCAATCTTTCATCTAAATATAAAAATGTCAAAATACAGATCACACAATTGCAATGCCCTTAGAGCAGCAAATGAAGGGGAAACAGTAAGACTGGCCGGCTGGGCTGCCGATATTAGAAATGTCAGTAAAAGCCTGATGTTCATTACTGTACGCGACCATTATGGAAAAACACAATTGGTTTTCTCGGAGGAAAATGCAGATGCCTTTGAACTAGCAAAAACACTGAAGCCAGAAAGTATTATTATCATCGAAGGAGAGGTAAAATCGAGAGGAAAGGATATCAACCCTAATATGGGAACGGGAGAAATAGAAGTCATTGTTCGCAAACTGACTATAGATTCACTGGTTGAAAACCTACCCTTCCAGCTTCATGAAAATCCAGGTGAGGATTTGCGTCTTAAATATCGATTCATCGATCTTCGCAGAACCGAATTGCAGGAAGCCATCAAAATGCGTTTCAAAATGATGATGGAAATTCGAAATTTCCTTGCAGGCAAAAACTTTTTGGAGATTCAAACGCCTATTCTTACTGCAAGTTCACCCGAGGGTGCCCGCGACTATGTTGTGCCTAGCCGCCTTTATCCCGGAAAATTTTATGCCCTGCCACAGGCTCCACAACAGTACAAACAGTTGTTAATGTGCTCGGGATTTGATCGTTATTTTCAGATTGCACCTTGTTTCCGAGATGAAAATGCTCGTGCAGACCGTTCTCCGGGCGAGTTTTACCAACTCGATATGGAAATGGCTTTTATTACTCAGGATGAGCTCTTTGTACTTTTGGAAGAAATGTATCAATACCTGGTTCCAAAGGTCTGCAATAAAAAAATGCAACAGTTTCCTTTTCCAAGAATCAAATTCCACGATTCGATGGAATGGTATGGAAATGACAAACCCGATATTCGTTACGACATGAAAATGCAGGATTTAACAGCGCATTTTGGGAACTCGGAATTCAAAGTTTATAAGGAAATGCATGATACTGCCGGAAAATGCGTAAAAGCAATTCTGGTGAAAGGCGCTGCTAATATGGCCCGTAAATTTTTCGATAATGCACAGGCTGTCGCCAAAGAAAATGGTGCATTTGGTATAGGCTACATACAATATAGCGAAGAAGAAACAAAGGGCTCAGTTGTAAAAGCATTGTCCGAAAACGAATTGAACAGTATTAAATCTGGCATGAATGCCGAAACAGGAGATGCTGTGCTCCTAATGGCAGGTGATAGAAAAACGGTAAATGCTGCATTGGGTAAAGTTCGCAGCTGGGTAGCAAGCGAAATGAAACTTGCAGACCCAGATACACTGGCATTCTGTTGGATTGTTGATTTTCCTATGTATGAATATGATGATGAGAAACAGGCTTGGGACTTTTCGCACAATCCATTCTCTATGCCTCAGGGTGAAATGGAAGCACTTGACAAGGCTATTGAAAGCGGCGATTACGCAGCTGTTTCAGCGTATCAGTACGACATTGTGTGCAATGGCATTGAATTATCTTCGGGCGCTATTCGTAACCATCGCCCCGACATCATGTACAAGGCCTTCGAAATTGTAGGCTATCCAGAAGAAGAAGTCGACCGTCGCTTTGGCCACATGATCAATGCTTTCAAATTTGGCGCACCTCCCCACGGTGGTATCGCTCCTGGACTAGATCGCATGGTCATGGTTTTCTCCGATAAGGAAAATATCCGTGAAGTCATTGCTTTCCCGCTCAATCAGCAGGCGAAAGACCTCATGATGGGTTCTCCAAGCGAAATTACTGATGTTCAATGGAATGAACTTGGACTGATGCTTCAGCCAGAGAAAAAATAATTTACTGCTACAACTTATTTTTTTGATATTGCCCGGTTTAATGCCGGGCTTTTTTGTATTTTTGCGAAGCGAATAAAAAATAAAATAAATGAAAAAAAAATACAGCATCTATCTCCTATTTGCGCTATTCATAGCATTGGCAATTACAGCCTGCAACAATAAAAAGGAGACCCAAAAAAGCGTTGAAAAAAAATCAGAAACAGTGATTGACAGCAGCTCAGATTTGGCATATGTTGATACTTTAAAACTTAAACAGGGAGAAATTCCACCCGGTTGGGAAAAGGCTAAACTATGGGAAGACGGCTATTATATTGCCTTTCCGAAAAAACCATGGAGGAAAATCAATTACAATAAAAATAGAATTGAATTCCATTATCCAAAGAAAAATTATGATACCTATGCCTCAATAACAGATCTATCTAAAGAACCTGCCTATAGTAATACAAAAGCACAAAAACAGCTTTTTTATGAGGTAGTATTAAATGATCTTATTAAGGACATGAGTGATTCTGAAG
>CANETR010000327.1 GCA_947441325.1 Saprospiraceae bacterium | reverse complement strand
GGTCAGTTTAACTAGCGGTGCCAGCCGCACAGCCGATATTGAAAAGACTTTGGTGATGGGGGCTCATGGCCCAAAGGAGTTAATAGTAGTAATGCTAGACGCTTGAACTCTGCTAAAAATTAGAAGGTAGAAGTTAGATGGTAGATGGTAGAAGTTAGAAGGTAGAAGGTAGTCTCGTCTTTCGGACGAGAAGAAATTAGAAATTGGAAGGTAGAATTTTGTCAATTGTCAATCACTAAATAAGGTTGAGTTTTTAGATTCATCTTCAGTGGTCAGAGCAAAAGGATCTAGTAAATCCTACCAGGCTTCTAAAACTGGAACATATCACCTAAAAAAATATTAACAATTCTCGATACTTCTGAATTCAGCCTTCTAATTTCAGCTTTAAATTAAACCGTCATGAGTTCCTTCTCTTTCGCAGAAAGTACCGTTTCTACCTGAGTTACATATTTCTTGGTCATGTTTTCGACCAATTCCTCAGATGTTTTACCAGCATCTTCAGAATAACCATTTTTAACAGCTTTTTTAACCTCTTCAATCGCTTCGCGACGGGCATTTCTAATGCCAACCTTGGCATGTTCCCCGGCTCCCTGCGATTGTTTCACAAGCTGTTTACGGCGTTCTTCAGTAAGCGGAGGAATAACAATACGAATAGCTTCGCCATTATTTTGAGGCGTAACGCCCAAATTTGCCGCAAAGATTGATTTTTCAATTTCGGCAATCATCTTCTTTTCCCAAGGCTGTATAACCAAGGTACGACCATCCTCAACTTTTATGTTGGCTACACCGCTTATTGCAGTTGGCGTGCCATAATAATCCAGTCTTAATCCGTCGAGCATATCTGGAGATGCTTTTCCGGAGCGTATTTTAATCAATTCACGCTGCAGGTGGGCAACAGCTGCCTGCATACTTTCTTCGGTTGTCTCAATGATTATATCAATTTCTTCTTGCATGATTTTCTGATTTTTCAGCTATGAATGTTCAGATACTTATCCGATCCGATTTCAATTTATTAAAGCTGCTTGGCCAAAGCAGCCCAAAGGTATAATTTTTCGAAATTATGAGCAATTTTTTATTCCAAAACTGTGTTCTGGTTTTCGGTTTTACCAAAAATCCTTTTTGTGAGGATAGCGCTCCATATACAATGCCGAAACCATTTCGATAAGTTTGTCTCTGAAATCATCGATGCCCTCTCTGTTGATTGCTGAAAGGAAAACAGCTCTATCCTGACTTTGGTTTTTCCATTTTTCGCGAAGATCCATTTCCAAAAGTTCTTTCTCTTCTGCATTGAGGAATTCGTCAAAATAGCTTAATCGGTAAAGGTCCATTTTATTAAATACAAAAAGTACTGGAATGCTACCGGCACCAATTTCTTTAAGTGTTTTAGTCACCACGTCAATCTGGTCCTCGTGCTGTGGATGTGAAATGTCAACCACATGAATAAGCAAATCACTTTCACGTAACTCGTCAAGAGTTGATTTAAAACTTTCAACCAGATGATGCGGTAATTTTCTGATAAAACCAACAGTATCTGAAAGTAGAAAAGGCATTTGATTGAGTACAACTTTACGCACAGTGGTGTCGAGGGTTGCAAAGAGCTTGTTTTCTGCCAAAACTTCAGACTTGGAAATCTCGTTCATAATGGTCGATTTACCTACATTGGTATAACCCACCAGAGAAACGCGAATCATTTCACCGCGGTTTTTTCTTTGTGTTTGCGACTGCTGATCTATTTTATCAAGCTTATCTTTCAAAAGAGCAATCCTGTCGCGTACAATACGGCGGTCAGTTTCAATCTCTTTTTCACCAGGACCGCGCATACCAATACCCCCACGCTGACGTTCAAGGTGCGTCCATAAACCACGAAGTCTGGGCAGCATATATTGCATCTGTGCAAGTTCAACCTGTGCTTTTGCCTGCGCCGTTTTGGCATTGTTGGCAAAAATGTCGAGAATCAGCGAGCTGCGGTCAACAATTTTTCTTTTGATAATTTCTTCCAGGATATTGGTCTGTTTTCCGCTCAGGTCATCATCAAAAATAACCAGGTCAATATCATGATTTTCGCAATATTGTGCCACTTCCTCGGCCTTTCCGCTCCCAATAAAGGTGCGTGAATCGGGATGCGACATCTTTTGTATAATCCTTTTTACTACAACGGCACCAGCTGTCTGTGTTAAAAAATCCAACTCGTCCAGATATTCCTGCACTTGCTGTTCATTTTGTTCCTGGCGCACAATGGCCACAAGAACAGCCTTTTCGGGCTCTGTTCTGATGCTTAAATCTTTTTCACCTAAATTCCACTTTTCTGACATATTAATTATGTTTATTCAGTTTCTTACTGAAGTTTATTAAAATAGATGTAAGTATGGCCTCAATTTGAGTTTTGCCAACTTACCTGAGCCAATCCTCAGGATTTTCTTTGTTTTTACCTTCCCAAATTTCAAAATGCAGTAAATAATTTCCTGTATTGCTATCCTTAGCTACTGTGCCCAGCTGTGCAGCACTTTTAACATTGTCTCCCCTTTTTACATTTACTTGCTCCAGATTAGAATAGGTGCTGTAATAATCACCATGTTTTAACATTACGGCATTGCCATTGCCCGGAACGGCAAATACACTCACTACATAACCCTCATGTACTGCTTTCACAGAACCTGCCGAAGCAGCCTTTATATCGATGCCATTATTGTAAGTAAACACCTGTGCATAAACAGGGTGTTGCTGCTTTCCAAAGTGAGAAACAATCGTTCCTTTGATAGGTTTGGGAAGTTTCCCTTTTTGTGCAGCAAAGGACAAGGTTGGTGCATTGTTGTCCCCATTTGAGGCAGAAGCATTTTTGTCAATGAGATTTGAAGCTGTTTTGCGCCTACGCCTTGAACTTTCGTAAGAACGCGAACTGCTTTTCGATGCGGCAATCTGTTCTATTATAATCGATTCAATTTTATTATTCAATTTTCTTTTAGATTCCTCGTTAGCAGCGAGTTCCTTTTTTAATTTTCTTTCTTTAGCACTCAGCTCAAAAAACTGTTTTTCCTGTCGCTCCAATTCATTATCGAGACTGCCGCTTTGCTCTTTACTTTGCTTTAGCTTTTGTTTGTTGCTACTCTTTTTATCTTTCAATTGTTTAATCTCCAGATTGAGCTGTTCCTGTTCATTTTTTAGATTGAGCGCCAAAGCATAGTATCTTTTTTGCAGCCTTTTTAGGTAGAACTGTCTTTTGTAGTTGACCTTGTAACTTTCGATAGAAAACATCAGGTCAAAGATGCTCAAGGCCGATCTTTCCTTATAAAGCAGAAAAAGTACTTTTTTGTAAGCAAGCTTAATCAGTTCAAGCTTTTCAGTATTCAGCGCTATTTTTTCAGTATCAAATTCAATTTTATCTGATATTGAGTTGAGCTCCACACTTATTTCAGAAAGCAGTTTGGATTTAGATTTTGCCCTCTCCTTAATAAGAGCCAGTTTTTCAGCTTCCTGTTTTTTAGACTGAGAAGTTTTTTCGAGGTCTTTGGCTGTGCGCGCTATCTGTTTGTTAATTTCAGCTCTTTGATTTTCGAGACTACTCCTGTTCTGCTGTGCATTCAAATTAGCATACAGAATTGTATAAAAAATGATAATAAAACTTGTCTTAAAGGCTGCGCTCATCCCTGTTACTTATTTTTTTGGAATTTTATTCCCCGAAATAATTTGCTCGTAATGCTCCGGGATTTCAAATTTTAAGTCCTGTTCCTCGTTCAAATCTATTTTGTTGAAGTTGATTTTGAAACGTATCTCGCCACTTTCGGGACTGTTTAACACAATATCCTTTTCGAAGGCTACAAAGCATTTTTCATTGATTGCCTGGAAATCAGC
>CANETR010000326.1 GCA_947441325.1 Saprospiraceae bacterium | reverse complement strand
TCCTAAGCTACGATGGCTATTATGAATTTGAAGGAATCGATGCCGAAGGCTGGCCGCACTGGAAATTACTTGCTCCTTTTCCAAAAACAGATTTAAAAGAACAGGAACGTTATTTGCAGGTGCAGGTGATTAGGTATTTGGGAGATGAAGGATGAAAGAGGAAAGGGTGAAATCCCGATAGCTATCGGGAGAAAGAGTGAAAGAGTGAAAGAGGAAAGATTATTAGAATTTGATAATTTGAAAATGAGATAATTTGAAAATGAGATAATTTCCACCCTCTATTTTGTCTGGCGTCTCAAGTCTAATAATCTCTAGGCTAATAAAAAAGTCTAGCATCTAGAATCTTACAGTCTGAAGTCTAATAAAAAATCTTGATACTTGATACTTGATACAAATTTTATAAATTCTAATTTCTACCTTCTAATTTGTCTAGCGTCTCAAGTCTAATAATCTCTAGGCCAATAAAAAAGTCTAGCATCTAGAATCTTACAGTCTAAAGTCTAATAAAAAATCTTGATACCTGATACTTGATACCTGCTACTTTATTCTTGATACAAATTTTTAATTCTAATTTCTAAATTCTACCTTAATATGAAACCATTATTTCTTCTTTTCACAGCATTGCTTCTGACAACTTTCTGTCAACGCACATTTGCACAAAAAAACAACACAAAAGTGGACAATAACAAAACGCCAATGGTTGAAATGGTGACCAATATGGGCACATTGAAAATCAAACTTTATGACAATACCCCGCAACACCGCGACAATTTTATCAAACTGGTGGAGCAGGGCTTTTACGATTCGGTACTTTTTCACCGTGTCATTCCAAGTTTTATGATTCAGGGCGGAGATCCTGATTCTAAAGGCGCTCCTGCAGGCAAAATGCTTGGCATGGGTGGCCCTGGCTATACTGTTCCGGCCGAATTTGTCGAAACTAACCTACACCTTAAAGGTGCATTGGCTGCCGCTCGTATGGGCGACCAAATGAACCCTACAAAAGCATCTAGCGGATCACAGTTTTATATCGTTCAAGGTCAGTCACTCAGCGATGGCATGCTCGACCAGATGGAAGGCATGAAAAAATTCAAATACACTCCTGAGCAGAGAGCACTTTATAAAGAAAAAGGCGGCACTCCTTTCCTCGATAGAGATTATACCGTTTTTGGTGAGTTGGTGGAGGGCTTCGATGTGTTGGATAAAATCTCAGCAGTAGCCAGAGACAGAGGCGACCGTCCTAATGAAGATGTGATGATTATCAAAGCAACGCTAATAAAATAGTAATAAAAATTTCAAATGTCAGGTGCAATCATGTGCCTGACATTTTTACTATATCAAATGAAAATATTATACATTTTTCCGCATCCCGACGACGAAAGTTATGGTCCCGCAGGTGCTATCTATGCTCAAAGACAAGAGGGGCATGAAGTACATCTGCTCACTTTAACAAAGGGCGGAGCAACCAAAGAAAGATTTCGACTCGGTCTTTCTGTTGAGGAAATGGGTGAAATTAGGGTATTTGAAATGCAGGAGGTTGCAAAGGTACTCAATCTCAGTTCACTCAATATTTGGGATTGGACTGATAATGGTATGCAGGACATGGATCCAAGAAGTATGGAAAAGGAAATTGCCGATTTTATACTGGATTTAAAGCCTCAGATTGTTGTTACTTATCCGGTACATGGCATCAGTGGTTTTCACGATCATCTGGTTTGCCATGCCATTGTAAAAAGAGCATTTTTGGATTTGAAAGAAAATGCAGAAAATCAATTCCTTAAAAGGCTGGCTTTCTTCACAATTATTGACAATGGCAGCCCTACCTTTTCACCCGAAGGTTTTGCAAGAATGAGACATTCCGCAGAAGAGCGCATCGATTGTGAACTTAACATATCTGATGAAGCTTTCCAAAAAAATTTAGAAGCCCTAGACTGTTACAAAACCTATCAGGCTGTCATTGAAATATCAAAAATCAAAGAAAAGATAAGTAAAACAGTTCATTATGAATTTTATAATGAAGATTTCAAGCCTGCTTTAGCAGGAATTGATCAAAACATTGTTTTATAACTAATAACGCTGTTTATGAGATCAAATTACATCAATCTTTCCCTGCTGTTTTGCCTGCTGTTTTTTCACACTGGATTTCTCATTGCAGGAGTTGAACCAGTTGAAGAAAAAATAGAAAAAAGAACTGAAACTTCCAGAAAAGTAAAAAAAGTCAATTCAAAGAAAAAACTAAAAAAACACAAGCGCTATTTTGCCAATTCTGGTTTTTTATCAACGCTTATATTCCAATTTATTTTTTTTATTACGGGACTTATACTTGTTGGTTTTGGAGCTCCATTATCTATTGCATTCCTTTGGATTATTGGAATGGTTTTTTTAGCAATTGCCTGTACTATCTCAGTTGTTGGGATCTTTTACACAATGCAGGAAAATACAGATTTTGTAAAGGGGCTAGGTAAATTAGTTGTCACATTTAGCATAATATTATTGATACTCATGCTAATACTGCTTTATTTTACGTTGGGGTTAAGCTTTCTAATTTGGGGTCTCATTGCAGCTATTCCGGCACTTTGGATTACCGGAGTTTTGTCTTTTCTTGTAATTGTCTCCATCATATTCATGACATCGAAATTATAAACCCAAAGGTTCACTTCAAACTCTTTATATCTGTCACTCATATCAAAACTAGCCAAACAAACTGCCTTATACGGCCTTAGCAGTATTGCAACCCGTGTGCTGGCTTTTGCTTTTTTGACACCCTTCCTAACTTATAATTTTGGGAGGGCTGATATGGGCATACAAACCGAGTTGTACTCTTGGGCTGCTTTCTTGCTCATTCCCCTCACCTACCGCATGGAAACAGCCATGTTCCGCTTTGGCAGCAAACAGGAGGAACTGATGCCTGCTTTTCGCACTGCAGCCATATCTGTTCTGCTGAGCACAATTGCATTGGGGGTATTACTTATATTACTCTCGGGCAGTATTGCCGATTGGCTCGAGTATTCCGATAAAAAACAGTTCATTGTCTGGATTATTTTAATTGTAGCACTCGATGCTCTGATGGCAATTCCTTTCGCCTTGCTGCGCTTGCAGGAAAAGGCTATGAGCTTTGCCGGTATTAAGATTATCAATATGCTAACTTATCTGGGACTCGTTTTCTTTTTTGTAAAAGCCGGTCCCGATTTGTATGTAAATAATATGCTTTTTGCCCAATATTGGTACAATCCCTTTACAGGTATCGGCTGGGTTTTTATTGCCAATCTAATAGCGAATATCCTAACATTAGGCATGCTCATGCCAGCCTATTTCCGTCTTTTTAAAAACAAGGAAAAAGAGCCATTTTTCGACACAGTACTTTGGAAAAAAATGATGGTCTATGCCGGTCCACTAATTATTGTAGGCCTAGCTGCCGTTATTAATGAAGTATTAGACAGAACCTTGCTCAAACTGCTGCTGACGGGCGATTTGGACAGTCGCCTAGCCCAGGTGGGTATATATGGAGCCTGTTACAAGATTGCCATTTTTATGAATTTACTAACACAGGCTTTCAACTATGCTGCCGAACCTTTCTTCTTTAAGCATTCGGCAAAGAATGGCTCCCGACAGCTTTATGCAGATGTGGCGCTTATTTTCAGCATTTTTGGGGCGTTGGTGTTTCTGGGTGTCATGCTCTTTATGGATATCTTCCAGTATTTTGTTGCTGCACCTTATCGGGAGGGGCTGCATATTGTTCCCATTCTACTCATTGCCAATCTCTTTTTAGGACTTTATTATAGTGTGGCTAGCTGGTACAAACTGGCCGATAAAACAGTAATGGGGATTTACATCTCAGGTGCAGGTGCCATT
>CANETR010000325.1 GCA_947441325.1 Saprospiraceae bacterium | reverse complement strand
TTTACTAAACTTTAAAATAGATGAAAATGAAAAACCTGATTATGTTCTTGGCAATTTGTCTTGCTGCCACTATGTCTACCAATTTATCGGCACAAATCAGTATTGAAGAACACAAATACAGCGGTACTATAGGGAACATCCCAATTGAACTGACTTTCCATGTCCCAAGCCGTATGTACAATTTTATAAGTGGTACTTACTTATATAAAAGTGTCAGACAAGATATCTGGTTCAGAGGCGAACATGGGGTATTCGAAGGTGCGATTAAGTTAACCGAATCTGTAGATGGAAAAGATACAGGCTTCTTTGTTTTTAATAATTTGAATGGAATGAATTTTCCTAGAAAAATCGTTGGAAAATGGTACACAATGGACAGAAGCAGATCTTATGATGTGACGCTTTATAAAGAGTAAGTCATACTTTAATGAAGGTACTAGTAAGTTTTCAATCGCTTGTGAATTGTTAACTGACTGTCTGATTTAACAAAAAATGTAGATCCGGGATTTCCGAATCTACATTTTTTGAGATTAGCTTTTATCTTTTCTTTAATTAGAACTCTACATCCAAACGAACAGTTACATTTAATGGCGCACCTACAAGTGCAGGGCGAACAGTATATTCCTGATTCAAGAGGTTTTTACCAACCAAAGACAATTTCATAGCAAATTTTTCATTTTTACCATCTGCACTCATAAAGGCATGACGGTATCCGATACGGGCACCAATATTGGTATATTGACCATCATTAACATTAGCACGGTAGCGTCCAATACCAAATGCATCGGCAGGACCAAGAGGGAAGTCATTATCAGATAAAATCAAGTCCTGGAATACTTTATCAATTGCAATCATTCTGCTGTTATAATTGATAGATAGACCAATCGAAAGGTTATTCTTTTTGAGGAAGAAAGCCTCGATGTCAAATTTGATGTTGTGTCTGGATCTGTACTTCAGAATGTTTGAACTATCAGAAGTTAATAACCTTTGTTGATCGGTAAATTCTTTGAAACGAGGGTCGATAAAGGTGTAACCTGAAAGAATGTTTACATCAACGCCACCTATTTTACCCATTCCAATTAGTGAAAATTCACCACCAATAACCTTTGTATTTCCGATATTGGCCGATTGGAAGAAGATTGGTGTTGTACCATTATTTACACCACCAAGATTGATTCTGTTAATTTCTGTTGTGTCGCCACCGCAGAAAGTAAATTCCATCATATTCTGGTACTCTGTAATAAAACCTGAGATATCGATAAAGCCTTTCCAGTTGCGGGTAATCATAATACCCTGTTTGATACCTATTTCTGCCGACCAACCTGTTTCAGACTGTAATTTTGGATTGGCACGCACTTCCAATGAAGAACTTCCGCTACCCACCAATGTAGTAATGTATCTTTCAGCAATGGTAGGGAAACGATATCCCTGACCCCATGACGCACGAATGAAGGTAATTGGTGTAATTTCGTAATTTACCCCTGCTCTGAATACGGGTTTAGCTTCAACAGATTTTGGATTTGGATTTAAAATTCTGGGTTGAGTTGGACTTACCAAAACTGAGTCGGGACTATAAATTGAGTTCATTTCATATCTGGCGCCAAAAGAAAAGAGTAATTTATCGTTACCAAAATCATCTT
The DNA here is from genome assembly GCA_947441325.1 of Saprospiraceae bacterium. Lineage (GTDB taxonomy): Bacteria > Bacteroidota > Bacteroidia > Chitinophagales > Saprospiraceae > Saprospira. Next base: position 2,213 of record CANETR010000325.1, on the reverse strand, counting down.
TGATAAAGCCTTTTTCCAATTGTAAATAGGCTGCAGCATTGGTTACATCATAGCTAGCATTGCCAAAAAGTTCGGCGTTAGCTAAAGAATACTGCCCAACAACGCCACTCACTACTTTTATATCAGCCAATTGTTTGAATTGACGCTGATATTGGTATTCCCCATAAAATAGTGTAGATGAATTGCTCTGATTATTACCATTGGCATTGTTGATATAATAAATACGTGTCTGTAGTCTGTGTCTGTTGCCAAAGCGGTCGTAAGCAGTGAGGTAGGGGTCAATATTGATACGATTGATTGTCGATTCGGTAATAGTACCCGGCAAGGTCATAAAACTAAGGCTATCGCTTAAAGGACCAATTGCGGCAAAACTATTGTTTCCCCAAATAAAGAAAGATGCAGAATTGCCATAATTTGCATTGATATTTACACCAATATGAAGACTATCGGTAAAACGATAACGCATATTTGAATTGAGCCTTACTTTACGCTCATAAGAACCAGCCAGATAAGAGTCACTAAAGTAGCCATAGCCACCAAGGGTAAGGTCAAATTTACCGAATTTTTGTTTGTGACCAAAACTAACACCCAATTCAATAGGTTTTCTGAATCCTAATGGACCATTAAAATATCTTGGTTTGAAACTAGTATCTTCAGCTGTGTAAATTGAATCACCTTGTACTGTATTGATATCTGTTGTAATTTGATCTTGATTCCACCAGGCAAGACCTGTAATATCGACCAATGAGTCGGGATTTAATCTGCTAGGCATTTTTCTATCTCTTGGTGCAGCAAAAGAAGTCTGAAAAACAGAAAACTTGGTTTCAGGTTTCGACTTGGCATAACCTGTACGAATATTAATAATACCATTTAGTGCCGATGAGCCATACAAGGCAGAAGCAGCACCTTTAAGTACCTCAATCTGATCGATGTTTTCAACAGGTATATCGCGCCAGTTTGCAGTACCTGCATCGGCCGACATAAAAGGAAGATCGTCAACCAGGATAAGCACACGGCTTCCTGCGCCATATGACCAACCTGCACCACCACGAATATTTGCCTGACCATCGACCACGTTTACACCCGGCACCTTATCCACAACATCATCCACTTTGGTGGCATTGGTATTGTCTACGAGCGCAGGTTTTACAACATCAATCGATACCGTATTTTTTGCCAGAACTGTTCCAGATTTAGATCCAGTTACCGTGACCTCGCGCATGGGATTGATTTCTTCTTTCATTGCCACATTGATTTCCTTAGTTTCATTGGCGGCAAGTTCAATCTCAAATTTTTGGGCTTCCATGCTCATAAAGCTGAAAGTCACCTTGTATTTTCCGGGATTAAGTGCAACCAGATATTCTCCAGTGATTATGTCGGCAATCGTACCACCAACAACGGCATCCTGCATATCTGTGATTACAACATTGGCAGGTGCAGCATCTCCTGTTGCCTCATCGGTTATGATACCTTTTAGGGTTGCTGTTTGAGCATTTGCACTATGCCAGATGCCCGTCAAAAGCAGGCAACTAAACAAAAAGTTTTTTAATAAAAAATTGATTTTCATAAAACAAACAGGTTTTTGTTAAGTAATATATAAGGTTCGCTAGCGTTATATTTTGATGATAATGCTCAAAATGACTCAGCAAGTTAAAATAAGTTTGGCAAATAAAACAAATTTTCAATGCTATTTAATGATTTAGCGCCTTGTTTTTTTTAAGATTTAAATATTTTGATACGGCTAATGCATTAAAATTTTTGAACTTAAAATTCATTGCCTATATTTGTGTGTTCGGATGATAAAAATCATTTGAATTCTTTTATTCTTTTCAATAATCAAAAAACTGATGTGATGAAAAAAATTGCTATTTACGCACTTACATGCTGCTTAAGCCTTATTGGCAGCCAACTTTTTGCTCAGGCTCAAACTGCATGTAACAACAAAACTGCACCTGAAGTACAGTCTGGTTTTTATTCAGGTAGCGAAATCGGAGCCACCATCTGGACTCCTGCTCCTCCTATGGCTGTTCAGGCAGTTGGTCTTCCAAATGTTGAGTATCTTGTTGTTAAAAAAACTTGTGCCCTTGATTCTGCCCGCACTGCTTGCGAAACTACTGCCGGTGGCGGTTGGGTAATTTTGGGTTCAGATGCCGATGGTATTTTCGATCCTGCTACAATCTCTCGTTACGGTGTATCTATCTCAGCCGGTGACA
>CANETR010000324.1 GCA_947441325.1 Saprospiraceae bacterium | reverse complement strand
TCGGGAATTTCTTTCAGACCTTCAATAAAGGCATCCGTTGCTTTTTGACATCTTTCAACAGCTTTTTTGTAGCCCTCTTTGCCCCAAATATGGAACATAGCCCAGGCAGCAGCCATTGGTCCTCCCGATTTACTGGATGTTACGGTTGGATTTACAATAGTATAACCAGGCCAGCTGGAACAACTGAAAAGTTGATGCTGTCTGAGTTCTTTGTTTTTATAGATAACCGATGAACAACCCTTTGGTACATAGCCAAATTTGTGCAAATCGCAGGAAATGGAACTTACGCCATCAACCCTAAAATCAAACTTTGGAACCTCGTATCCCAGCATTTCGGCAAAAGGCAGGTACATGCCTCCCACACAGCAATCGACATGAAAAAGTAAGCCTTTCGATTTTGCAATCGCAGCCAATTCTTCAATTGGATCAATCACGCCATGTGCATAGGAAGGTGCAGAGCCAACTATTAAAATAGTATTATTGCTGATTGCGGCAGCCATTGCTTCCGGTTCAACTTTGAAAGTATCTTTGTTTACGGCTATTATTTTCAAATCAAGTCCAAGGTAATGTGCTGCTTTCTGAAAGCAGGGATGAGCCGTTTCGGGAATAATCAGTTCAGGTCTTGTGATATCAGGTTTGTTTTCTCGAGCCCAATCTCTGGCAGTTTTTACGGCTAGCATAACACTTTCTGTACCACCGCTTGTCAGGTTTCCGCAGGCTTCCTTGCCACCATTCAAAAGGTCAGAAAGCATCGAAATAACTTCCGTCTCCAATTTTAGCAGGCTGGGGAAGGAGCTAGGGTCCAATCCGTTTTCTGTAAGATAGAGATTATATGCCTTTGCTGCAAATTGCATCGTTTCAGCATCGGTGCCATAAATATAGGCAAAAGCTTTTCCATCCTGCCATTTCAAATCATTGGCTTTAGCCTCATTTAAAGCCTGATAAACTGTTTCATTTGCTATTCCGTTTTCCGGAAAATTGATTTTACCCATTGTCTTAGTTTTTATAATTTATAGATCCTCATTGCCATTGTCTTTCCAATCTTCTGGCTCAGTGGTGTTTTTAATTTTATCGGTTATTTTTTCAGCATCTGCAACTGAATTTCTGCCATAAAAGAGGTCCGATTTTTCAAATTCATTTTTTAAAGTATTCTTCAGACTGCTTATTTGCTGTTTCAAATCCGTTTCAAGTTGTTTTTTTGCATGTTTTTTGCCCAACTTATAGTTGTATTCTTCTTTGTTTATATTCCCGAAAACTGAACAGTAAATATTAAAAATACCTTTTTTGCGAGCAGGTATCAATGCCAGTTTAGGATTATATTTTTTCATTTTTTGGGCAAGAACCTGTCCCGCATTTATCTTAAATTTATAGTCAAAGTCCTGGTTAAAACCATGTTTGCCAGATAAAAGCAGATTGATTGCATTACTTTGAATGAACATTGCAGGGATAAGAAGCTCCTTGTTTTTTATCTGCAATTGATTGCTAAGTTCATTAAACTTGATATGATCCAAATCTTTCAATTTTACAAAGGTTCCCAAACTTTTCATTAGTTCAAAATTGATAAGTTCCCCTTTTTTAATGTTTAAATCGGCAACAACATCCAATTTATCGTAATTAAATACAGCAGTGGAATCCCAATAAGCATTTATTTTAACAATCGCATTGAGTTGACCCCTTAGATTTTTTGAAGTGAGTGTCGTCTGACCGAAATTATCTGTTTTATCAAGCAATTCATACATGTCAACCTTTTGACAATCAAAAAAAGCTTGTAGAGAAGGTTCTTTCTCGAATTTTATTTTAGCATTTAGGCCCATTTTGCCATTAAAAGCATCCATTTCAACGCCCATAATTTTGAGGACATTATTTTCGAAAACCAATGATGCATCAATGTCTTTAGCAATGATTTTATTATAAATCAATTCATTGCAATTTGCTTTAATTTTACCACTCAGGAATTCAGTAATATAAGCCCTATGTTCATTTTTTGCAACTGCGATAGAGTCCTTAAGCTCTTCAGCTGTTTTATCGCTTTCTTTTGGTAATTCAGTTGCCGTGCTAAAAGCATTCAAAAGTTCATTACAATTGATTTTTGCGGCATTCAGGTTAATGTCAAATTCCAAGGCCGCATTTTTTGTATTTAAAGAGTCGGAAAATAAAACAGGTAAAAGGTTTTCAAATTTACCATTAGCAGTAATGGCGCTTTCATCCGACTTGAATTTTAGATCTTTTACAATCAAAACATTGTCTTCGAGACTTATTGTTCCTTCATTCAAAGCAAGCGAAATACCGTTGGAAACTATTCTAGCATTGTCAAAATTCAATTCGCCTGACAAGGCGACCTCACTTATTTTTCTTGGATTTATAATGTCATCGAAATGTCCTTTTAGCTCAATGGATTGTACATCGATATTTCCAGATCCATCTGATGCCTGTTTTCCAAAAAAGCCATAGACGGCATTCATCGGAATTTTGCCCTTAAACAAAAAGTCGATTAGAGGATTTTCGGTACCAATAACCTCCATTTCTAAGTTAATAGGATTACCTGAGAGTGAGCCACTAAAATTATTAAGCTTAAATCGACCATCTTTTTTATTTGAACCACCTGGGTGATTATAAGTTGCATCGAAACTTAGCGATTTTAAATTAATGGCCATGTTTGGATGGCTAAGTTTACCATCTTTAAGTCCAAATTTGATATCGGTTTTGGGCATTGAAGTGGCAGAATAAATTCCTTTGATCGAGGCATTAAAATTCATGTCAGCATTGCTCTCAAATCCACCAAGTCCCGATTCTACCGCATTGGGCAAAAGTTTCATAATTGGTCCCAGTTTAGCATTGTCCGAATTTAAACTCAGGTCCATCTTGAGTCCATCTTTCAAGTAAATAAGGCTGCCTTCCGTTTTTAAAACGTTGCCTTGTAGATCGAAATTAAATTTTTTGAAAGAGTAGCTGTTTGTTTTATTATCGATAGAGATGATGGCATCGTAGCCAATTTCCTTGCCCTTAAAATAAATATCTTCGCCAAAGGCTATCTGTTCCGATATGATTTTTGCCTTGCTGTTCAGGTCATAATGCTCATCGGTAAAGTTTCCGGAAAAGGAAGCGCTGTTCAAAATAAGCCTTATATTATGTCTGAATCTTTCATCTCTGTATTCCAGTCTTACATTGCCAAAACTGGCATCTGTAATGGTTAAATCAAACTTTTCATTTTCGGCTTTTTTAGAATTGTCAGATTTAAAAATGTCGTAGTTGCCAAGACCATCTTTATTTATGTCAATAAAGAGTTTGGCATTACTGATATGTATATTCTTGAATTTGTATTTGCCATTGAAAAAACCTAAAATGCCACAGCTAAGGGAAATATTTTCGGCAACAATTAAATCAGTGGCTGTTTTACCGCTGCTTTTAAGTTTCACATTTTTAAGTGTGACCGAGGCATTTGGAAAGCCCCATATCAGTGAAAGTTCAGCAGATTCTACACTTAGTTCAGTTTTTAAACTTTTCTTCAGTTCATTGATGACAAATGAACCAACTTCTTTTTGATAAAAAGCTGCAACTCCAATCAGAATCAGAATAAAGATTCCGAAAACAACAAAAAGCCAAATAAAAAGTCTTAAGAAAAATTTCTTCACTGTCCGAAATTCTAAATTTTAATGCCAAGGGTTTTTAGCCCAATAAATCATTTACACCCAGCCAAGCCATGAGTCCTGCACCAATTTCAAGTGCGCTTTCATCTACCTCGAAAACTGGACTGTGCAAACCAGTTCCATTGGGGTTTTTTGTTCCCAATCTGTAAAAACTAGCCGGCATGAGCTGTGAATAATAAGCAAAATCTTCGGCGCCCATTCTC
>CANETR010000323.1 GCA_947441325.1 Saprospiraceae bacterium | reverse complement strand
CCTTGGTGTTAGTGTAGATGAAATTCTAAGATTCGATGGTTCAAAGTTCTTAATATCAGGCAATAGCAACAATGGCGAAGCTAATGAAAGTGCACTACAATTCAATTTAAATATCTACGAAAGCGACAAAGCCCTTGAGGTGCTGAAAGAAACTATCAGCAATCAGCAAGAGGAGATAAAATACCTGCACAAACAAATTGAAAAGTTAACAGATTTGCTGCTGAAAAAAGCATAAACAATTTGATGTTGGTACTGTAGTGAAATTTAAAAACTGCCCATGTCTTATAGATGTTGGCCATTTTGGAACTAAAAAATTACATTATTAGTTCTTTCAAAAAATAAATCTATGAATTGGGAAAATTATATACACAGCAATCCCGATATTTTACTGGGTAAACCTGTCATAAAAGGTACCAGACTTTCAGTTGAATTTATCATACAACGCCTTGCCAACGGCTGGACAACTGAACAAATTTTAGAAAATTATCCACAGTTGAGCAAAGAGGCCTTGCAGGCAGTTTTTGCTTATATTGGCGATTGCATGAAAGATGGTTTGCTTTTTGACAATCGAAAAAGTGCCTGACTGTGATAAAATTATTAGCGAATGAAAACTTTCCTGTTGCAAGTGTAAGGTATTTGGAAAATAATGGATTTGACATCCGTTATGTTGGTTTCGAACATCCCGGAATATCTGACAAAGAGGTTATGGATTTGGCTACTTCAGAAGACAGGTTAATTATTACCTTTGATAGAGATTATGGCGAATTGATTTTTAAGCATGAGCTTAAACCACCTGCAGGCGTTATCTATCTTAGGTTTTTTGACTTTAGCCCTGAATTCCCGGGTCAATTTCTGAAGGATGTCTTGACTAACAGCAAATTAATATTTAAAGGCATGTTTACTGTCATTGACGAACGTGGCATAAGACAAAAAAATTATTAAAAAAATGTCAATAAAAACTGCCGATATCCAGGGGACATTGGCAGTTTTTAGATTAAAGCAAAAGATAAAAGATAATCACTAAACCATTTCCAACATATTAAAAACCAAAACAGTACAGTCGCTGCGTTTCTGTATTTAATTGGTACCAAAAAACTGTAATTCAACTATTTAAAACAAAAGCATTCGCAGTTTCGAATTAGTATATTCATGTTTTTTTTGCTAATTAGGAATTGGATTCCTAATTAGCAAAAAATTTTGGTTCTAATTTTTGTTTATGCTGAAAAGCTCTAGTTAGAAATTATAACGGACATAGCGAGAAAGCTCATTAAAAAACAAATGGCATTTGAAAATTAACAAAGGCGCTATCCTCCTCTCTCCAAATTTTCTATCTTTGCCTAAATTCTATCAAAGATGCCGCAGCGACTACTTCTGCTTAGCCCGCCTTTTACACAGCTCAATACACCTTATCCCGCTACAGCCTACATTAAAGGCTTTCTCAACACAGTGGGCATTGAGTCGCATCAGGCCGATTTGGGAATCGATGTCATATTAAGGCTTTTTTCCCGAGCGGGTTTGCATCAAATCTTTGATTTTCTTGATGATTCAGATATTGAACTCAGCGAAAATGGCTACCGCATTTACAGCCTGCGCGAAGATTATCTCAATAGCATTGAGCCTGTTATATCCTTTTTACAGCATAAAAATCCGACCCTCGCACATAGTATCTGTGCAGGCTCTTATCTGCCAGAAGCAGGCCGTTTTGCCGATTCAGAAGACCTCGATTGGGCTTTTGGCAGCATGGGCATACAGGACAGGGCTCGACATTTGGCGACAAAATATCTAGAAGACCTGGGCGATTTAATAAAAGAAGCCATCGACCCACATTTTGGGTTCAGTCGTTATGCCGAAAGACTGGGCCGAACTGCCACGCATTTCGATGAAATGGAAGCTGCATTACAGGCTCCCGAAACGATTCTGACTACCTTGCTGCTCGAAATTCTGGATAATTACATAAAAGAATCAAATCCCAGCTTGGTTTGTCTGTCGGTGCCCTTTCCAGGCAATCTTTTCGGCGCATTAAAATGCGGACAATACATCAAAAAACATTATCCGTCAATCAAAATAGTGATGGGTGGCGGTTTTCCCAATACCGAGTTGCGCCGCCTAAGCGAAGAAAGGGTTTTTAACTACCTCGATTTTGTAAGCCTCGACGATGGTGAACTTCCTCTCCTCTGCCTTTTGGAACATTTGGATGGCAAAAGACCCATTTCAAAACTGAAAAGAGTTTTTGCCCTTGTTGGTGGGGTGGTGAGCTACTGCAATGGCGCCGATGAAAAAGATATTCCGCAACGCGAGGTCGGAACCCCCGATTACAGGGAACTCAAACTCGATCAGTACCTTTCTGTCATCGACCTGCTCAACCCCATGCACCGACTTTGGAGTGATGGGCGCTGGAATAAACTCACCCTGGCTCATGGCTGCTATTGGGGCAAATGCTCTTTTTGCGATGTCAGTCTCGACTATATTCAACGATACGAGCCCATTAGTGCAGAAATTCTCTGCGATAGAATCGAAACCATCATTGCTCAAACTGGCCAAAACGGCTTCCATTTTGTGGATGAAGCAGCGCCCCCTGCGCTCATGCGAGATTTGGCTATTGAAATATTGAAACGCAAACTCAGTGTGACATGGTGGACCAATATCCGTTTCGAAAAAAGTTTTACGCCTGATCTCTGCCGCTTGTTGAAAGCCTCGGGTTGTATAGCAGTATCGGGAGGTCTTGAAGTGGCATCGGACCGATTGCTATCCCTAATGAAAAAAGGTGTCACAGTATCTCAGGTGGCTCAGGTGGCCGATGCTTTCACGCAGTCGGGCATTATGGTGCATGCCTATCTGATGTATGGATTTCCGACCCAAACGGCGCAGGAGACAGTCGATTCAATGGAAATGGTTCGTCAGCTGCTCGAGAACGGCGTTATTCAATCGGGCTTTTGGCATCAGTTTGCTATGACAGCACATAGCCCTGCTGGACTAAATCCCGAAGCTTACGGAGTAGTGCATACCGGGCCCGAATTTGGCGGCTTTGCCGAAAACGACTATTGGCACGAGGATCCAAAAGGTGCTGACCATGAGCTTTTCAGCGAAGGACTCAGAATTTCACTTTACAACTATATGCAGGGCGTCGGCTTCGAATTGCCGCTCAGTCAGTGGTTCGATTTCAAAATACCCAAAACTTCGGTTAAAAACGATTTTATTGAAAATGCCCTGGAAGAGGCTGAAACAATAGCAGCAAAATCAGGCAGCAGACTCTATTGGCTAGGCAAAATGCCCGAAATTCAATTCTTTGAAGATTTAGACGAAAGCGGTAAAAAACAAAATTTTTCGGCACTAAGCTGGTACAATAAAAAAGGCGATGCTGCCATGGAAATGCCTGCAGATATGGGCAAATGGCTCAGTGAAACCCTTGCTGAAATGAGTACAGACAAGGGCACTATGATGAATTTTTCCGATTTTAAGTCCTCTTTCGAAAAATCAGGCCTAAAGAATTTTGATGCCTTTATGGACGCTGCACTCTTTTCGAAATTAAGAGAATGGGGATTGCTGCTGTTGTAGGTTTAAAAGGGTGAAAGATGAAAGGGTGAAAGGGCCATCTTTCTTACTTTTTTCATGACAAAAAAGTAACAAAAAATCTAGCCAATACTCCTTCCATACGCTGCTGCTTCAGACATTGGAAAGCGGTGCCTACGGCGCGTTTATTTTTTTCAAGTTGACAATCTGTCTGTTTTTTACGGAGTAAAAATAAGTCTAGTGTCTACTAGTCTAGCGTCTAAAAGTCTAGTGTCTCCCAGTCTATAAGTCTAGCATCTCAAGTCTAAATGTCCTGCCTCTCAAGTCTATTTTCCCGCAGAGTTTCGGTGTT
>CANETR010000322.1 GCA_947441325.1 Saprospiraceae bacterium | reverse complement strand
TGTCATCTGTCCTCAACGGCTTGTCGCTGCACATCACGGGCGATTTTCTGGCAATGGACATCAGGCATGCCCTGCGTTACCTGGGTGAAATCACCGGGCAGGTGGATGTTGAGGACCTCTTAGAAAATATTTTCTCGAAATTTTGTATTGGCAAATAATTGACAATCAATATTTTATAATTTTTAATTTTCCCAAATAGTCCAAAGTTCATTTGCATTCCTTCTCAAAAAGTGCTATATTTGAAAATGACATTAAATCATTTCAAAAGAAAAGGAATCAATTCAGATGGAAAAGGATACAATCCTAAAATTGAACAAGCGATTCGAAGAATACGCTTATGAGCAGGATGGCATAGAATATTGGTTAGCACGCGAATTGCAGGAGCTATTGGGTTATGCCGATTGGCGCAATTTTCTAAATGCTATCAACAAGGCCAAAGAAAGTTGCGAAACCACTGGTGAAGGGGTTTCTGATCATTTTGTTGACGTCAACAAAATGATAGAATTGGGAAAAGGAGGGAAACGAGAAGTTGATGACTTCATGCTTACCCGCTATGCCTGTTACCTCATTGCCCAAAACGGTGATCCCAAAAAAGAACAAATTGCCTTTGCTCAAAAAGATGTAAGAGATCTTTTAGGCAAAAGTGGTATTAAGCCGGAGGAATTGCCTGCTGAAGAAGATATTAAAAAACTAGAACGAATAAATACTTAATTTAGAATCTACTATTTATAAAGTAAAATATTTAGATAAACCGTTTTTAGAAAGATTGATTTTTATTATATTTGCAAGTAACAATTAAATTATAAAACTATGACAGAATTAACTTTGGTAAATATCAATATGAAAACCTTGCTAACTTTCTTATTCATTTTAACTATTTCTGTAGGGTCAAATGCACAAACTTTTGAGCCTGGTGGTATAATAATATATAATGAAGATTCGCCTCCGCCTAACATAATTCCTGTACCAGGTCAGCCAGGTATAATTCCCGTAAAATATGATAGATATAAGTCATGGGTAGATGAAGAAAATGCGGAATCCCAACCCCAGAATAATACTTACAGCGATTTAATTATTCTTGAATTTACTGAAAGTGGAAATGATAAATTCAATCTGGAAGACTATAGTGGAGCTATCGCTGATTACAGTAAGGCAATAAAGCTTAATCCGAATAACGCAGTTTTACATTGTAATCGAGGATTAGCTAAATACCACCTAGAAAACTACAGTGGAGCTATTGCTGATTACAATAAAGCTATAGAGCTTAACCCCAAATATTCTGAAGCATATAATAAACGTGGTAGTGTTAAAAATAAACTACAGGACTACAGGGGAGCTATAGCTGATTACAATAAAGCTATAGAGCTTAACCCCAAATATTCTATAGCATATTATAACCGTGGTATTGTTAAAAATAAACTACAGGACCTTGACGCAGCTTGCTTAGACTGGAGTAAGGCAGGAGAGCTTGGAGACAATGATGCATACGATTTGATTAAAAAGTATTGTAATTAGATACTAAAAAATAAAACAAATACGATATGGAAGTCTTAGACAAAAAAACAATCAATGACAAATTAGGAAGCTTTGGTATGTTCAGTGGCAAAGCAGGGAACTCATTACTTTATGATGTAAACTACCTCGGAGGTATTCAATCATTGGATTCCCTAATTGAAAAAAATAATATTACGACAAAAGGAATCTTCTTTGACATAAGGCCTAAAGGATTAGAAATACACATGTTACATGGATTTTCTACCTACAGATTTGGCTTGTTTGAGGAAGGGATAAACTATTGGGCTTTCGAAGCTCAAAAAAAAATAACAGAAAAAAAATCTAAATCAATAATTGGACGAGCGCTTGTAGGTGGGCTTATTTTAGGTCCTGTTGGAGCAATAGTCGGAGGAATGACAGGTATAGGAGATAAAGAAAAATCTAAATCTTTAAGTGGTATTGACAATATTCTTTCAATTTCTTACACTGAGAATGACATAGAATACATTTTACTGTTCGAATGCTCAGATAAGAAAGCAAAAAAAGTATATGAATACTTTAATAAAAATTACCTGGATAAGTATTGGGAAGAAGTAGAAGAAACTGTGGAAAACGTTACCGTCAAACATGTTAATGTTGCAGACGAGTTATTAAAGCTAAAAACTTTATTAGATGCAGGCCTCTTAACAATGGAAGAATTTGAAGCTCAAAAAAGTAAACTGTTAAATCAGTAATAATTTTGACCTTGTAAATAACTTAAAACCATTTAAATACCCCCTAACAATCCCACAACATTTTCCCGCCAATTTTACAATATCATTAATAAAAAAATATACGCAATAAAAGCACAAACAAAAGTATATCAATAGCTTAAAACAAAACAAGGACGTCTAAAAGCAGTGGATATATTTTGTATTTTTATAATATAATTAACATAATGCTAAAATTTTATTAGGGTTTAAGCTTTTACTTTCGTTTCAAAATCAGTGCATTAGAAAGCCTGCATTTATTGAAATTGAATTTGGAACACCTAAAAACCGAGCATTATGAAACATTTGATCCTGATTGCAATAGTCCTTGCACCTATGGTCCTCTTTGCCCAAACTGCTGCTGAACTAAGCGTAGAAAGGGCTGATGCCAATATCGATTTGGGGAATTATGAAGCTGCCATTGAAGAAGTCAATAAGGCTTTGGAACTTTATCCCGACTATCCCGAAGCATTGCTCTGCCGCGCCAGAGCCCGCATCAGTAACAGAAATTACAGTGAGGCAGCAAAGGATATCGACAGGGCAATTCAGCTCGACTCTACCTTTACTCCAGCTTATTATTACAGAGGACTGAACAACTATTTAACAAAGGAATTCGAAAAGGCGATCAGCGATTTGAATCTCTGTATTGAAGAGGATCCTGATGATGAGGGTGCCTATTATTTCAGAGCCATGTCCAAAATACAACTTGATGATTACACAGCGGCATTCAACGATTTATGTTCCGTAATCAGGCTAAATCCAGAGCAAAGCAGCGCCTTTTTTTTTCGAGGGATATGCTTTAGCAAAATGAATAAATATCAAATGGCATTGTACGATTTCAACAGCGCCTTGAAACTCGACAGCAGTAATTATGAGATTTATCCAAACCGCGGTGTATCTAAGTTGAACCTGAACGATTTTAAAGGTGCAATTGTTGACCTTACGATTTTTATCGAAAAATTTCCTGAAGATCCTGAAGCTTATGAGAGTAGGTCAATTGGTTGGTACCAAACCAAGAATTACAATGCGGCCCTTGCCGACATGAACAAAGCAATAGCATTGAACGCAAAGGACCATTCCTATTTTTACAAACGTTCTCAGGTGTACAAAGCATTGAAAAATAATAAAGCAGCGCTTGCCGATTTGGATAAGGCTATAGTGTTAGCGCCATATAGTGAGTATTACTATGCGGAAAGAGCCAGCATCAGGGTCGAACTCGGTAATAATAAAGAAGCTTTGAGCGATATCAATAAATTGATTGAATTTAATCCAAAAGATCCAGATAACTACATGAATCGGGCAAATGTAAAGATTATGCTGGGCGATGCCAAGGGCGGCTGTGCCGATCTTTCTACATCGGGTAAGTTGGGAAAGGAAGATGCAAAAAAATATTATAAGATATATTGCCAACAATAAAAATTCAAATGGACCTGGGTGGAGCAGGCAATTAAATCTGCGGTGAAAAAATAAAATTTTACCAATGAAGGACTTTGTCCTCGGCAGATCATGCAGATTTCCGCAGATTTAAAATTAATTTAAGCTAAACCTGTTACTTTTGATTAAATTGGCATTAGGAATACAAAAGAAAAATAAAAAACAACAATGCCATGAAAAAAGAACTA
>CANETR010000321.1 GCA_947441325.1 Saprospiraceae bacterium | reverse complement strand
GTAACAGTTAATACTAGTACCGCTCCTGCAGCTCCAGTAAATCCCTCAGCGTCGCCTTCAATTGTTTGCATTTCGCAAGTATCTAACTTAAATGCAACTGCTAATTCCAGTGGCTTTACAGGTGTTTATGCTCCTGCTAACTGGACAGTTACAAATCCTAGTGGCGATGCCGGTACTGTAAATGCTACTTCGGCGCCAAATTCTATATCAATTAGTTCCAGTGCTACCAATTCGGGAACAACAACATCAGTTTTCTACACGGTAAACATCACAACTACCGGTACAATAAATTTCAACTGGAGTTATAGCACAACCGATTTTTCTGCTCTTTACGATTATCCTCAATATGCCATCAATGGTGTAATTGTAGCGCTAATACCTGGATACAGCGGTGCAGGAGGCACCTCACAAATTGGAAGTTCAAGCATAAACGTAACAGCTGGTCAAACATTTTCACTTGTTATGACAACATCTGACAATATCGGCGGATTTGGCACAACTGTTTTTTCTAATTTTTCAGGGCCAGGCAATGGTACAAATTCCCTTGCATGGTATACAGCACCTTCTGGTGGCACATTAGTTGGCACTGCTGCCAGTGGAGCTAATTTCCCTGTAGCACCAACAACTACTACCACCTACTATGCACAGACAAATACAGGATCTGGTTGCTCAAGCAGCAGAGTTCCAGTGACCGTCACTGTTGATTTACCCGCAAATCCAAGTTCAGTAACTGCCACTCCGGCTTCTATCTGTCCTGGACAATCTGTAAATCTATCTGCGGTGAGTACTGGAGGCTCTTCTTCTGCAATCAATGGATTTAGCGGTTCCTATGCGCCTGCAAACTGGACAATTACACACAACCCATCTACAGATTTGGGAACTGTAAATACTGCTTCAGCGCCAAATTCAATTAGCATCACATCCAGTAATGGAGGTAATTTTGGAAACCACTTTGTCATTTATACGGTTTCAATCGTAGGAAATGGCAATGTAACCTTTAACTGGTCTTATAATACAACAGATGTAAACGGATCGGGTTATGACAGACCTCAATATGCCATTAATGGTGTTGTTGTTGGTGATGTTCCCGGTTTTGTTTCAGGAGGGCCAACCGCACAATCTGGATCTGCTACTATTGCAGTAAGTGCAGGGCAAACCTTTTCGCTTATTATGATTGCAACAGACGACATTCTGGGTTCTGCCACAACCGTATTTTCCAATTTTACAGCACCAGGCCCATCAACAAACCAAATCAGATGGTTCACAGTACCAACTGCAGGCACGAGTATAGGCACTACAGCAAGTGGTGCAAATTTAGGGGTCACTCCAGCCACAACAACAACCTATTATGCGGAAGCCTTTACTGCATTAGGCTGTAGAAGCGCAGGGAGAACACCCGTCACAGTTACTGTAAACACATCATCTACTGCACCTACAATGGGGGCTTTGGCACCAAGTTATTGCCCCAATACTAATATCACATTAAGTGCTGCGGGGGGAACTGCAGGTACTGGATCTAATCTTTTTTGGTACACTGGTCCAAATGGAACGGGTACACTTGTAGGAACAGGTGCTTCAGTTGTGGTGGCCCCATCTGCTACTACTACCTATTATGTAAGAAGAGAGGGACCCTGCAATACTACAGGAGATGCTATCGGAACTGTTACTACAAAAAATTATATCTACGCTGCAAACGGCACCATAACCAGCACTTACTGCACTGATAATGCTGGATGGAATCATTTCTTTGTCGGAAATGACATCATTCTCTCCACCAGAGGCAACATGGCAGGCGTAACTAGCATGACTGCTACAATACGTGATAACAATACCTACTATCTCGATCCCGGAAATACCACAACTTGTATCGGTGAAGTTCAATTCGAAATGGAAAGAAACTGGAATATAGCTTATACCGGAACTTTGAGTGGATCTTATGAGGTAAGATATTATTTCCAGCCAGTAGAAAGAACCGCTGTAATTAACGCTGCAGCTACTTGGATTACAGCAAATCCTGCTTGTGGATACATCTACAAATACAATGCTGCTGCACAAGGTTGGTTCTGGTTCAAAAATCAGGGCTCTGCCTATACAGCACCCGATTATGATGATTTCAGTCCCTTATTTCTTGCAAATGGCGGAAACGGTACAACGCCAAACGGTATAAACTATGCAACAATGTCCGGTATTAGAAGTTTTTCGGGTGGCACAGGTGCTATAGTTTTAATTCCTACGAATCTACTTCCTTTAGAATGGTTATATTTCAATGGTCATAATGAAGGATCAACAAACAAATTATTCTGGGCTACTGCCACAGAGGAAAATTCAGATTTCTTTGAAGTACAAAGAAGTGCTGATGGCTTGACATTTGAAACAATCGGTACTGTACAGGCTGCTCTAAACAGTAATGAAGCCAGACAATATACTTTTACTGATGTTAACCCAATTATCGGGCTGAATTATTACAGAATAAAACTCAATAACAAAGACGCTTCTTCTGAAATGACTGAGATAATTGCTACAGAAGTAAATAAATCTAATGAGACTTTCAGTTTCTATCCCAATCCGGCCGATGACAAAATCAATTATCAGTTTGAATCTTCATCTGAAGATGATGTCATGATAGAAGTAATTGATGTATTGGGAAGAACTGTACTTAGCAAAACTGCTAGGGCCCTTTCTGGTAACAACATACAAAGCCTAAATCTGTCTGAGTTGCTTCCTGGAAATTATACGATTAGAGCTACACATTTGGGTAAAGCAATTTCGAACAGTTCTAAATTTACCATAAAGTAATAATTTGGTTTTCTTAATATAAAAATAGAGGCTGCCCTTAAATTGGACAGCCTCTATTTTTTGGTGTATACTTTAATAAAATCCATTAAATGCTTTTACCTTTCATCGCTTCTGATATTGTATAATCCATTGCTCTTTCTGCAAGTGGTCGGGCAAACTCGTTGAGTTCATCCATATATTTTTGAATAAGATCTTTATCCTCCCCTTCAACTGCATTCGCTAGTTTTTTAGAATAATCAAGAACTGCTTCTGATTCATCTTTGCTAAAAATGGAAATATTCTGCTGTAGGAATTTATCGGTTGCCTGTAAGACCCATTTAGCCTCAGTTCTCGACTCTATCAAAGCTTTCAATTTCATATCGGCCTGAGCATTTTTAATAGAATCCAAGAGCATTGTGGCCATATCTTCTTCTGAAATTCCATAAGGTGAGCGCATTTCGACAGTCTGTTCCACGCCTGAACGAAGTTCTTTTGCACGTACTTTAAGAATACCGTCGGCATTGAGTAAAAAGTGGATTTCAATTTTTGGAAGTCCCGCGGGCATAGGCGGAATTCCCATAAGCACAAATTCCCCAAGTTTACGGTTGTCTTTGACTAAATCGCGCTCACCCTGATAGGCCGCAACTTTTAGTTTTACCTGTCCATCGACAGATGTTGTATATTGGCGTCCTGCTTTTACTGGGATTTTTGAATTTCTTGGAATGATTACGTCCATCAGCCCTCCAACAGTTTCAATTCCAAGCGAAAGTGGAGTTACATCCAATAGCAGAATATCTTTATTTTTACCGGCGAGTATGTCGGCCTGTATGGCGGCACCAAGTGCAACTACTTCATCGGGATTAATACTGTCGTCAACCGCCTTTCCAAAATACTCACTAACTGTTTGTTTAACCAAAGGAACACGGGTTGAACCGCCCACCATCACTACTTCGTCAATGTCATCTATTGTGATTCTTGCATCACGAACGGCAGCTTTACAGGAATCTATAGTTTTTTGAACCAGAGGAATAATGAGGGTATCGAATTCTGAACGATTTAACTTAAGCGTAAAATTATGCAGCTTATCATTAAACTG
>CANETR010000320.1 GCA_947441325.1 Saprospiraceae bacterium | reverse complement strand
GGTAAAGGCCATATAGAGTGTACTCAATCCTATACCTGTCCAGTTTATAATTGCTCTTGACCTGGCATTTTTTACATAAATTAAAATAATTACTGCAAATAGCAGCGGCAAAGTATAGAGCGGATCTACAATTGCAATATTATTAAATGAAATGCGGTAATTAGAAAAAGGCTCAAAAATTTGAGTTCCGTAACTGGTGCATGCATCTATAAGCCAATGTGTTAGAATAGCAAAAAAGAACATGACGGTCCATTCCTTTACAGTCGGTTCCTCTTTCCATTGCAGCCTTTTTGGGGAAAACCATTTTTTGATGAAGAAAAATCCCATAACGGCAAACAATACTGATATAATTGCTCCTGCTATACTTGGAGATTTGATCGTCAATCCGGCAACAAACACAAAAATAGCCCCATAAAAAAGGGTCAAAAGCCAGGGCCTTTTGTACCTGCCCATCCAACCAAAGAGCATCGCTCCAAATACCGTAAAAAGGATAGAATGCGTAAGCCCCCGATGATAGACCAATTCATCGGCCTCATGACTCAGAAAAACCTGAGTTACTACGTCCAAATCTGGAATAGTACCTGCAATTGCGCCCCAAACAAGGGCTTTATTACCAATTTTTCTGCCCAAAACTGCTTCGCCGCAGGCAGCGCCAAGAACGGCTTGTGTGAGTGAATCCATTTATATAGACTTTAGACTTTTAGACGAGAGACGCTAGACTGTTTTGAGGTGTAGAAATTAGAAGGTAGAAGATAGAATTCTTAAGGTTAAAATCTGAAATTAGAAGTATTAAAATTCTAAGGTCAGAATCTTTTCTTTTCATCTCCTCATTCAGACAAGACATATTCTTTCCCATAGCTAAAAATCTGATGTCTGATATCTGATATCTGACAATCTATTTGGTAAAAAATATTCATCAAATTTAAATTACGAACCAAAATTAGCTAACTTAGTTCATTCATTGGCATTAAACAATATTAAAATATAAAATGAGGCTTGTTTTACAAAGAGTGAGCGAAGCGTCTGTCAGCATCGACCAGAAAATAAAATCCGCCATAGGCCCGGGACTCTTACTATTAGTGGGCATTGAATCAGATGATAATCAGGAAGATGTAGAATGGCTTTGTAAAAAAATTGTACAGCTAAGAATCTTCAACGATGCCGAGGGCAAAATGAACCTTTCAGTTCAGGATATCGGTGGCGATGTGCTCATTATCAGTCAGTTTACCCTGCATGCCCAATGTAAAAAAGGCAACAGACCCTCCTTTATAAAAGCTGCCAGGCCGGAACAATCCATTCCGCTGTATGAAGCCTTTATCACTGAAATGGAAAAACAATTGGGGAAAGCGGTAGGAAGCGGTATCTTTGGTGCCGATATGAAAGTTGCACTAATCAATGACGGTCCTGTCACCATACTTTTCGATACAAAAAACAAAGACCTGTTCTAAGCAATATGAAAATTAAATTTTTACTCCTGCTCTCCCTCGCTTTGTCGATATTTCTACTTTTTGGAAGTCTAAACAGCGGTACTGCTTATGGCGGTATTGGCGACACTACTGGGTCTCCGCTCTCGACAATGACTTGCAGCGGCGGCGGCTGTCATGGCGGCGCCAATTATGGAGCATCAGTTACGATCAGCGTTTTGGATGACTCGGGCAATGTCGTTAGTTCCTACATTCCCGGACAAAGTTATATAGTCCAGTTGAGTATAAGTTCCACTTCGGGCAGTCCAACCGGCTATGGTGCACAGGCAGTTGTTCTGGATAGTTTGAATAATCAGGCAGGAACACTCGATACGGTCCTTACCCCCAATTCAAGAATCAGTAATTTCGACAATCGCTTCTACCTCGAACAGTATGGACTCAACAGCGGTACCCTTCGTGCGCGCTGGACTGCTCCTCCTGCAGGTAGAGGAAGGCTAACGATCTACTCGGCCGGTGCCGCAGTGGACGGTTGGGGTAACATGACCGACGATGAAGCCTCTGCTGCGGTATCAATCTCGCTCACAGAAGCGCCAACTTCCGCTGTTTTACATTTACAAAATGAAGCGCTGAGCATTTTTCCAAATCCTGCCACAAATGGTATTTTTAATATCCAATTCGATGGCGAAAGCGGCATCTATACCTTTGAAATTACAGACATAATTGGCAAAACTGTTTTGAAAAAAGAAATTCAACTTGAATCGGGAATTTCCTTTCCGATTGAATTGCCACAGCAATGTTTGTCCGGCTTCTATTTTGTGAGCTTGAGCAGTAAAAATAAAAGGTTGAGTGGTATGTTAAGAAAATGAGGATTGAAGAGCAAAGAACTATAGAGTAAAAAGGAAAGAGTTCAAACACTGTGAAACTTTACCACAGATATTCTGTGTTAACTTCCAAAAAAAATCGCTCAAATCATCCGATTGAATTCTCCCTGTCAACTTGTGAAATATTATACCATAGGAGATCACATAGGTTTACATATCTGTAAAAACTTCAAATTTCTTCTCGTCTGAAAGACAATACTAATTTCTTCCTTTTTCAAACAACCAAGATCGTCAAAACCCTTTCCTCTTTCTCCCGATAGCTATCGGGATTTCCTCTTTCAATCTTTCAATCTTTCATAAAAACAGCAGGCATCCCAAGCTCAGTGCTCATCCTATAATAACGACCGCCACGATATATTTCTCCATTGAAGTAATGCCTCCAACTCCCCTCAGGCAAGTAAATTTTTAACTTTTTGCCAAATTTCTTTGTTTGCGGACAAACAATCATATCACGTCCCAACATAAATTGCCGATGCAGATTCCTACAATTTTTATCCTTCGGATAATGTAAATAAAGATGTCTCAGCATGGGATAGCCAAAATCAATAGCTTCTTTTTCAACGGCTCTCAAGTATGGATAAAGTTCCTTTCTCATATTGCTAAAGGCGGCATAAAAAGCACTGAGTCCATCATCATAAACCTGTGTATTTTTATCCGGTATAATGCCCTCATGCGTGCGGAAAATGGGACTGAAGGCCCCAAGTTCGATATGTCTTTTTAAGAGTTTTTTGGAACGGACCATTCTGAAAAGACCACCGACCTTCCAAAAACCTGCAAAGCCACCTACGTCGGCATGGTTCACCTGCATGCCAGACATGCCCGATGAAAGCAGCGCCGGAACAAGCGAGGGTAGCCCATCGTGCCTTTGCCAGGAAGTCATTTGGTCGCCCGCCCAGAAAAAAGAACTCTGAGCCGCCGAACCCAGAAATGCTGAGCGCGAGAAAAAGGCAATCTTTTCTTCATTTCCAGTCTCTTCGATTGCTTCGCGATTGAGCTTTGCCCATTCTACCGGATAGAGATTATGATACTCCTGAGCAGAGATGCCCGAAAAAAGTTTGGCATCCCAAGGTAGGGCCTCGCCAAAATCTGCCATCCAGCCCTCAAAGCCATTGCCTATGAGATTTTTCTTGATCAAATCCTTTATCCAGATTCTGGCCCCGGGATTTGTCAAATCGAAAAGACCAACTTTAAAACCGGTCATTTCTATCAAATAAAGCTCACTTCGCATATTTTTTACAAAATAACCCTTTGCTGCAGCTTCTTCAAAAAGTGCACCTTCATTGATCATCATGGGATTGATATAACCCAAAACTGCGATACCACGCTTATTCTGCTGCTGAATGAAATTTTTAAGCTTTGGATATCTATTGCTGTCGGGCTCCCAGCTCCAGCGCAATTGATCGCCTACATAAGTCCTGTTTCTTCCTACCCAATCCTGAATCCAGATAGCCGAAACATCAGCGCCTCTATCCAGTACCTTGTCTAATTTTTCCTGCACAAGTTTATTACCGCCCTGCAATCCCAGAATACTACCAAATGCCCAATCGGGCAGTCGACGATGAAATCC